>JAJBAY010000056.1 GCA_020532515.1 Candidatus Cloacimonadota bacterium
TTTTCTGACGGCGCTTTTCCGCTACGCTCCAAAGCACCGTCAGAGAACTTTAAAGGTTGAAAATAGTGGTGCAGTTTAAACTTCCAAAAGTGGTGCACTTTAAAATTCCATTGACACCTGCTATTTCAGATAGAACCAGTCCGGTAGGACGACAGGCGAATGCCTATAGCCCAGCAGGTAACTGCTGGGGTGGCTGGCAGATAGATCCCCGAGTCCGGAGCGCAGCGAAGGACGGCACTTTGGTATAATAACAAAGCAATCTAATCTCCCTGCCAGCAAAGGCTGATTTCATGCCTGGCAGAAATCTCTGTGCTTCAGGTGCCGTCCTACCGGACTCGATGTCGTATATACCCTTTCCCAGCAGTCACCTGCTGGGCTATTGGCATTCGCCTTTCGTCCTCCGGACTCCATATTGTGTGGCTTGAAGTGCATAGTCAAACCACTTTGAACATGATTCAGATATAAACGTACATTGCATTTAGTTAATCATCAGATATGTCTAAAGCACTGCAGAATTGCTTTCTCAAGCAATCAATATGTTCGTCAGAAATTTTGTCGTCACTAATGGCTCTTAATATATCAAGGGGTTTCTGATCACCTCTTCCAGGTTCGGTCAATCCAAGGGATGTTTCAAGACAGCCTTGAAAGAGTACTGGGTCAGCAAGCGTAAATGAGTTCTTCCTTCTTAGAATAAACTGATTTGTTACATCATGATGATTTTTTGAATCGTCATCATCAAACATGATCCCATGATAAATCCCAAAGCTTTCAAACAACGACATGAATCTATGAAAGTTATATTTACCAAAAGCGTCGACTACAAATATTCTGTATTGCGCTAGATCATACCATTGATTAGATAGCAAATAATTAAACAGTGCTTTCTCGGTAGCACCTTCTACCAATAGTACTCTATCAGCAAAGAACATTGATGCTTTGCCAGAATCAAGCCAAAGCTGGTATCTGAATTTCTCATGTTGCAAAGATATTTCTTCTTGGGAAGCGTATTTAACAAGCTTCCTGGCATCTTTTTTTTGTTCTTCTTTAACCGATGGATCATTGATATAATCTTGAAGTAGTTTAAGATAATCACGGTTTCTGGAAAAGACGTCATCCCAATCTGATTGTTCCAATTGAAAAAACTTTGAGACTCCATCAACTTTTATGAGTCTAACTATTTGTGGTATTTGATAACTGTTTTTACCCACAAAAATCGGGGAATGAGTTGTAATAAATACCTGTTGGTTATTCGTATTACCCAGCATTCTTAAGTTTAATGCCATTATTTCCTGTTGAGCTGGATGTAAAAACGCCTCAGGTTCTTCAAAAAGTATTAGATCAAAGTCTGGGTTGAATTCTTTCTTTTCATTTTTCTTTTCATCTTTAAACGTCGGAGCTAATTTGATTAGTTCATATATCACTGATCTCTGGAACCCATGCCCATACCTCTCTAACTCAAAACCATCTTCCCCTAACACTATATCCACAAAAGATGGCTTTATCAAACCCTTGGAGATATCGTCCGTGCTTACAGGGTCTACAGACATATCAAGTTTTATATCCCATTCAGAAAGAGCTTTGTTGATCGGTGTTGCTATTTCAGATAAGAACCCATTTTCTTTGTTAGCTTCGTCATTGAGCTCTTTGAATGCTGCTTCGATATGTGCATAAGCCTCACTCTTCTGAACGATCTTCTTAAGCATGAAATTCAACATATTCCTAAAGGGAGATGATCCCGATGTTTTCATTTGTTCGTTAGGTGTTGTTAGTGCAGGAATGTAAACAATATTACCTAATTTGGCTGTGCTGACATTTTTTGCTCCATAAAATAAGTCATCTCCCTCATCTCCATCGACTATGGCATAAATATTACTCTGCTTTGGTTTTACCTTTGCTCCTTTAAAATATCGTTTTACTATCAGGGTATTATTATTTTGTTTACCTTTGTAGTTTGGAGCTAAACCGCTCCATTCCTCATCGGTTAAGGCAAAAGTTATCTTTATCCAAGATTCATCATCAGCAGCACCTCTTTTAGGAAAATCGTTATTGGACCAGGTTAAATCATCATAAAAGGCCCTGAGTGCATTAATAACATTGCTCTTACCTGAATTATTTGCTCCCACAAGCATTAGATAGTCATGTGCTTCAATTGTTACATCAATGATAGAGCGGAAATTATGTATAATTATCTGATTAATTCTCATGATTCCTCCAGAGTTTGTTAATCCGTTTAACTATTTTATTCTCATACAACTCACTAAGCTGCTGAGTGGCTTCAATAGATCTCTCTTCCGCTTCAATCATTTCAACTATCGCTTTTTGGGTTGAGAGGTCGGGGAGTGAAATTTCGATGTTGGCTAACTGATCTTTTGTTACCCCCTGGATGGTGGTGCCTTGGCTTGCCTGCTTGAATAATGCAACTTTATCAATCAAACTATACATGATAAATTTGGGATCGGCAAGATCGCGCTTGATCAATAAACCCTGCGAGTCTTGACTTATGCAAACATCAAATGTAGTGAAACATAATTTACCTAGTCCCACTCTGGTAACGACAATCACGTTATCTTTAGGGATCAGGTTGGTAGCTGAATTCTTTATTGCTTTTTCTGTAATATACCTGCGGGGATTCACTGTTTTAAAATCGGCTATGTCTGCACTCGAGATCCAAGGTATATCCCCATTCCAATATTCCTTAACGAATCTTGAAGGAGTTCCGCCACTTAAGATTTTGTCACATATATCACTGATTTTAACCATGTCCCACTTCAGGTCAATATCAATCCGGGGGCTCCAATTATCTACTACCTGCTTGGCTCCGTCTATGATCTTCTGGTAGGAATCCAGTTCTGCTACTATCTCTTCTTGGACTGATAGGGGTGGGAGAGGAATCTGGATCTTCTCAATTTCTGCTTTGTTTATCGAGGCAAATGTTGATCCACTTGTACCCTTTATAGAGTTTTCAAGACTGTGTAGCATGTAAAAACAATATTTATATGAAACGTTCTCCTTGCTGCGAATGGCAGCTAACCCTCTTCCGATACATATTTTATCCTGCACTATGTTTACAGGACCGACTGGTGCGCGTACGGACATTACGACATCATTTGGTATGGCAATTTTTGTTGTTTTTGTCGTCCATTTCGTTGGTTTCCCCAAATACTTTTCAGTAAATTCAGTTTTCCCTTGATAGAATGGCGTGCCTTCATTGCAAGTATTGTAGTATTTTCCATCAGGAGATTGTCCAGCAATAATGTCACATACTTCAACAAGTTGAACAACGGGGAATTGGGATTGAGAAACAGATATTGTAGCATACCTCTCCCCACTCAGATTAAAATCTCCATTCTCAGCCAATTTCGTCTTCTCAGCCACTATCACATCTTTATCCGGAATGACATAGTCCTTTTGGCTGAGGATGGCTTCTTTGTATGCCATTGCATTGGCAAAAGCAGCAGGCAGATCATTGGCGGCGATAGGTCTGCGTTGAGCCCCTAAATCAAAACCATCGTTATTGATCTTGAGAAAGATGATTTTATCAGTTTTTTTAGCCAGAACTTTATCGATCCAGAGGATAGAGGTTTTGACTCCGGAATAGGGATTGAATACACCCCCGGGCAAAGAGATCACGCCCACCAGATAATTCTCTTCCACCAGCAATTTGCGAAGCTGTTTATAGGCTTTGCCACTCTGGAAGATAATGCCTTCGGGGACTATTATTCCCGCTTTGCCATTATTCGTAAGATGCTCCAGCATATAGTCCACAAAGAGGACTTCGCTGCGTTTGGCCTGGATGGTGAATTTCTGATGGGGACGGATACCGCCTTTGGGAGTCATAAAGGGTGGATTGGCCAGGATTACATTGGCATATTCATTCCAGCGCTCGGTGCTGGTGAGGGTGTCATATTCATAGATCTGGGGTGTATTGAAGCCGTGCAGGTACATATTGACCAGGGAAAGGCGCACCATTTCAAAGGCGATATCATAGCCCTTGATATTCTGGTGCAGAAAGGCTCTTTGATCTGGAGCGAGGAGGTCGCCGGAGTATTTTTTGCCATTGATCACCAGCTCTGCGAGGGGAATATTCTGAGCGGCAAAGCTGTGAGGGGCAGTCAGTTTATCGTAATTGCTGCTATTGGTCTTCAGGATATGCTTATAGGCTGAGATCAGAAAGCCGGCAGTCCCACAGGCGGGATCGAGGATGCTGTCTTCCTTTTGGGGATTGATCAGTTCCACCATAAAGTCTATGATATGGCGGGGAGTGCGGAATTGTCCGGCATCACCTTGTGAGCCCAGCACTGCCAGCAGGTATTCGAAGGCATCGCCCAGTTTTTCGCTATGGTCATAGGTAAATTCATCTATGCACTTCAGGAAGAGCTTCAGGGTTTCGGGATCGCGGTAAGGCAAAAAGGCGTTTTTGAAGATGTCCCGGAAGAGCGAGGGAATCTCGGCATTATTCGGAATCTTGGCCAGAGCGTCCTGATAGAGCTGTATCCTGCCTTCCCCGCTGAGTTTGGGATCAAAGAGTTTGTTCCAGGCGTATTGGGCAAAATCGCCGGTGAAGTATTTGGGATTGCCACCCAGTTCGATGGATTCATTGTCCATATCGTACATAAATTTGTAGATCATGGCGATGGTGATTTGCTCTACTTGGGAGCTGGGGACCGGCACTTTGCCTACCAGAATGTCTCTGGCGTCGTCTATCTTCTTTTTGGTGGTGGTATCGAGCATTAATTATCCTTTGAAAAAGTAGTAATATTTACGTAGTCTTTGATATATTGGGGGATGGCGGTTAGCCATGTTTCTCCCACTGCCTTTAAATCCTGGAAGGTAAAGCGGGAATAGGTGTGCAGCTCCGCATAGTCTCCTTCCTTGATGATCTTCTGCAGTTTGGGATCGGTGATATAGGCTTTGAAGTAGTACTTCAGGGCAGACAGATTGGAGGAGGATTGGGGTTTGGCGGTAGAGATGAATTTGTCAAATTCGCTATTGAGCAGCTCATCCTTGCTTTTGAACCTGGGAATCAGCCCAAAGGCCTTTTCTACCACCTCTCTGAGGGTGAGCCTGCGATCGAGCTGCAGAGAATCTCTGAGGCGCTCCAAATTGAAGAATTCTTCCGGCTTATCGATCATCTTCTGAGAGATATAATCCAGCACAAAGTCCCATTTGCCATCCTCGACAGCTTCTTTGATGATGAGGTCTTTCCTGATGGCTTCTTCAAACTTCTGGAAGAACATCCGGTCTATCTTCATTCCCTCTTGGGGGATGGCAATACGTTTAAGATTTGCCAGTGGGTCGGGGCTAAAGATTTCCGCGTCAGTTGGTTTGGGGGGAAGACTCCCTCCACCTTTAGGGGCAGCAGGGTTTGCACCTTCTGGTGGTAAGGTAAGCACTTCGTCGTAATCAAATTCCTCCTCAAAATACTCGCAGACGGCAAAGAAATCAAAGAGCATAAAGCCGCTTTTTTGTTTATCCTTATGCTGATCCTTGAGGAAGGAATCTATAAACTGCTGGGAAAAGTCATGCTTCCTGGCACCTCGGCCTTTGATCTGGATAAATTCCGTGGGTGAGAAAATGGGGCGCATGATGGCCAGATTCAGGATATCAGTGCAATCGTAGCCGGTGGTCATCATGCCCACAGTTACGCAAACCCTGGTCTTGGAGCTGCGATAATCCGCCAGAAAGTTTGCCCTTCCGGACAGGTTGTTATTGGCAAAATTAATAGACATCTGCTGGGCATCCGGGATGATGGAAGTAACCTGCATGGCAAAATCTGAATTGTATTTATCGGGGAAGAGCTTATCCGCTATAACATTAAGGATTTGAGTGATCTTGGTGGCGTGCTTTTGGCTGACGCAAAAGATGATTGATTTGCCGATCTCACCGCTGATGGGATCCCGCAAGGCATGCTCCATAAAAGCCCGGCATAGGGTTTTATTGGTGTTTTCCGAAAAGAACTTCTTTTCAAAGTGCCTTTCTTCAAAGTAGGTGGTGTTATCATCTCCCGGCAAAGCAGGATCTACATAAGCATAGCCTGTATTTGAGAGCAACTGAGTGGTGACCTGTGAGCGGGCATCGATAATGGTGGGGTTCACCAGATAGCCATCCTTTACCCCGTCCACCAGAGAATAGCGGAAGGTGGGAATCCCGCTTTTGCAGCCAAAGGTTTCATAGGTATCCAGCAGCAAGCGGCGTTCAAAATCCCGGGGGCTATTGCCGTCTGGCTCTGCATTTTTCAGGTAGTCTTTGGGGGTGGCAGTAAGGCCGAGTTTGTAGCCTACAAAATACTCAAACACAGCTCTGGCATTGCCGCCAATGCTGCGATGAGCCTCATCGGAGATCACCAGATCAAAATCTGTGGGGCTGAACTCACGTCTATATCTATCTCCAGAAAGCAAGGACTGCACTGTGGAGATCACGATTTCTGCCTTATGCCAATCGTCTCTGCTTTCTTTGTAAATCACGGAGATAAAGTCATTTTTCAGGTATTTGACCATATTGCGCTGCGCCTGATCTTCCAATTCCAGGCGGTCCACCAGAAACAGAACCCTGTGGGCATTGCCTGTCTTGAGAAAGAGCTTCATCACGGCTGCTGAGATGAGAGTTTTACCGGTTCCGGTAGCCATTTCAAACAGGAAGCGGTCATTGCCTTTGCGCACCGAATGCTGGATGGATTCGATGGCCCCCATCTGATAGGGTCTGAGTAGGACAAGATTGTTCTTCTTGAGGTATTCTGCCTGGAGATTTTTGTCATGAAAGTCTGGATTTTGGTCATAGTCATGCTTTTGTGTAATAGCAACATAGCCTGAAGTGATGACCTCATTCACCAGCGCTTGGGGATCAGGATGATAGTGGACATATCCTTTCATGGATTCGGGGCTGGGAAATTTCGTAATGATATAGGGATTACCATGCAGAGTATCCCAAAAATAATGCAGATTGCCATTGGAAAGGAGGATAAACCTACAGTTTTGGGCTTTCGCATAGCTCCGGGCTTGCTCTTTGCCTACCAAGGGATTGTATTTTTCGGCCTTGGCCTCCAGAACTATGATGGGGTGAGAAAGCTCATCCAGCAAAAGAAAGTCTATGTAGCCGCTGGTTGATTTTTCAAAGTCATTGCCAAAGGCATCGATCGTCTTGCTGGTAATGGTAGTCTGGTTTTCCAGAGCGATATTGGCTCTGCCCTGCTCGTCATCAAAGAAGCGCCATCCGGATTCGGTTAGAAGGTTATTTATTTTGATTCTGGCGCCTGCTTCTTTATTCATAGCCACCGGCTTTAGATTTTGTGAAGTTCTTGATCTGGCCTGCTGATTTCTGGCGTACGTTCTCCGCCAGTGAAAGATGGACATGCTGTTCATCTATGCACAGCCCGTCTTTCAAGGTTCTCTGGAGATCCGCACTTACTACAATCATCAAGGCCTCATTCAGCTTTATTTACTAATATACAAGGATTTATAAAAAGATATATCTGTCAACCTCAAATAATCAGACTCTTTTCAAAAATAAAATGGGATTTGTCCACTGGCGGTGTACCATATAGATAGTAGCGGCTCTTAGTTTCCACGAAAAGATCGCCAGCCTGATTTGATGAATTGCTAAAAACCCAGAGCATAACAGGGATTTCCCCTCAGGAGAAAAACAGATGATAGAAGTAATCGGCCGAAAGTGCATTGGTTGCACAGCCTGCAGACGCGCCTGTATCTACGATGCCATCACCATGCAGGAGCATATTGCCGTGATCGATCTCGACAAATGTACGCTCTGTGGTGCCTGTGTGCCGGCTTGCCCTGTGGATGCCATTGTGATGCAAAAGCCTCGTGCCAGCACTATCGACACAGAGGACTATCAGGGCATCTGGATCTTTGTGGAGCACAAAGACGGCGTGATCGCCCCTGTGACTCTGGAACTATTGGGTAAGGGACGCGCTCTGGCAGGACAGATCAAGGAGAAGCTCAGCGCAATCCTCCTGGGATCGGAAATCCTGGGTTTGGCAGATGAGCTCATCGCTTTTGGTGCCGATCAGGTGATAGCAATTGACGATCCCCGGCTCCGGCAGTTCCAGGATGAGATCTACGCCAAGGCGCTGACTTACCTGGCAAAAAAGCTTCGCCCTTCGATCATCCTGGCAGGTGCCACGGTGATCGGCAGATCCTTCATACCCCGCGTGGCTATCCATCTCAATACCGGTTTGACGGCAGATTGTACAGCTCTGGATATTGATCCCGCTACCGGTTATTTGATCCAGACCAGACCCGCATTTGGCGGCAACATCATGGCGCGCATCATCACTCCTTACCACCGTCCCCAAATGGCAACCGTCCGCCACAAAGTAATGAATCCTCTGAAGCGCGATGATGCCCGGAGCGGAGTGATCATCCGTGAGCAGATGGATTTTGATTCTGAGCTGCAAATGAGCAACTGGCTGGGATTCGTGAAAGAAGAGACCGGACTGGTGAATATCAGCGAAGCAAATATCATCGTCTCCGGCGGAAGAGGCCTGAAGGAGGGCAAAAACTTTGCGCTCCTGGAAGAGCTCGCTCTGGCTTTGGGCGCTGCGATAGGTGCTTCAAGGGCGGCAGTAGATGCCGGATGGGTGCCCTATTCGCATCAGGTAGGACAGACAGGGAAGACTGTGAAGCCAGGAATCTATATCGCAGTGGGGATCTCAGGTGCCATCCAGCATCTGGCGGGGATGTCTTCTGCAGATTATATCATCGCCATCAATAGTGATCCGGATGCGCCCATCTTCAAGGTGGCAGATCTCGGCATCGTGGGTGATCTGTTTGAGATTGTGCCGGCACTGATTAAGAGGGTTGGCCGGGCTTTTCCATCAATAGAGCCAGAATAGCTCGTTTTTTTTTGGTAATTCATGGAATTTGAGCCCCAGCTCCGATGTGCCCGGCCTTAAAAGACCGGGAAATCGTCTTGCTTGGGCAGACAATAGCTAGCAGCACAAGGGTTAAAACCCTTGCCTACCGTCTTTCAAGGCAGATATAAAAAGCGTAAATGCCGATTGCTGTCTCCATCAAACGGCATTTACGCAGGGCAGTCTGGCGGACCACTCTGGATAGAAGGTCCTATGTCTATAAGGAGCCTGTAAGCGCTCCGCTATTCAGCCAAAGTTCGCAAGATAATCCTATTCCTTGCGTCTTTGGAGACGCTTGCCATCGGTAGCCCCCAGAGACACTTTATCGCCTCGAAGGAGCGCCATCGCACCCTCGGTGGATCTACGCACAGGCGGACACAAGGCCTGATATTGGGAATCATCCATGGGGATAAAGCCAGGCTCGGTGTAAGCGCTGATGAATCCTTCATAGTTACGCAGGATCACGCGTCCCGGCATCTGGGAGATGAGATAATTCGGCATCACAGGTATCTTGCCGCCACCACCTGGAGCATCCACTACAAAGGTAGGTACGCAGAGCCCTGAGGTATGACCCCGCAGGGATTCGATGATCTCTATGCCCTTGGATACAGGGGTGCGAAAATGCGATATGCCTTCGGAGAGGTCGCATTGATAGATGTAGTAGGGGCGCACACGGTTGCGCACGAGATCATGCACGAGCTGCTTCATCACGTCCACATTATCGTTGATGCCTTTTAGCAAGACGGATTGATTGCCCAGGACGACTCCGGCCTCTGCCAAGGCGGCCAGTCCCGCTATCGAAGTGGGAGTGATCTCATGGGGATGATTGAAATGAGTATTCAGCCAGACGAACTTGTACTTTTTGAGCACGGCTAGCAGCCCCTCGTCTATCCTCTGAGGTAGCGTGACGGGCAAACGGCTGCCAATGCGAACGATATCCAGATGTTTGATCTTGGCCAATTTGCCCAGGACTTCATCCAGGCGTTCATCACTGAGGGTCAAAGGATCACCGCCACTGAGGATGACATCGCGGATCTCAGGGTGTTCTTCAATGTACTTGAGCGCAAGATTCACGTTCTCATCAGGCATGGGTGCATCATTCTCACCTGCTTTGCGGCGCCGTGTACAATGCCGGCAATACACTCCGCACTGGTCTGTAAGGAGCAGTAAGACACGGTCTGGATAGCGATGCGTCATGCCCGGCACAGGGGAATCGGTATCCTCATTCAGGGGATCCGGCAGATCGGAGGCAGCTATGGAATTCTCCTGGATGCGAGGAATGGCCTGCAAGCGGACCGGGTCGTTGGGGTTATCGTGATTGATGAGGGAAAGGTAATAGGGGGTGATGGCCATGCGGAAAGAAAAGCCTTCGTCATTAGCTACAGCCTCTTCATCGGGCTGCAATTTGATGTACTTCCTGAGGGTGTCGAAATCTGTGATTCTGTAGCGCAATTGCCAGTACCAGTCATTCCAATCCTTAGCAGATGCAATACTCTTTATGTCGATTAGATCAGCCATATCAGTCTCCTTAAGCTGTGTATTTTCTTTAAAATATTAGACTTCAACAGGGTTTCTGCTCAGCAGATCACTTGCGGATTTGGTAAAACACTTTGAGGCTCTGATGTCTGGTGGGCATTAAAGCGGCATCCGCCTGATCTCATGGGCTATTCCTATCATTGTGCAGTGTATGATACTTGAGGAAAGATTAATCGAACTCCACGCTTTGGCAAGGGGAGTTATTGTCGAGTGTCTCCCCCACTTTTTAGCAGAATGAGAGGTATTTCAACGCACTTGATCCGGAAGGCAAGCCAACACTTTTGGATTGCCTTAGCGAAGTGCCTTCTATGCTTGAGATCGAATACTTTAGCGCAGCAGCAGCAACCTGGCCACTTTAACGGACGCGGAATTACGGACTTTTGCAAAATAGATGCCGGCGGATAGATGGTTTCCACGTGCGTCCGTGCCGTTCCAGCTAACCGAATAAGCCATGGTATCCGAGCCTTCCGGAAACAGGGTCTGCACTTTCTGGCCGCGCAGATTGTAAATATCCAAGGGGGACTGGGCACTTGTGGGGCCGGTAAGCTTTAGCGTAGTGCTGCCTCTGAAAGGATTGGGATACACAGAAATGCCCGCTGGAGGTGCCAAAGGATCATCTGTAGCGGTGGTGTGATCGTTGATATACAAGCGGTTCAGACCCACGGTGCCATAATTCACGCCGCTATTCACCACAAATATGTCGGGTCTTTCATCCCCAGGATGGTTGATGAGAGCGCAATCAACGGTGAAATCTATGATGGGAGGCAAAGCCTGTGGAATTAGCTCGAAAGTATTGTTGCCCACATTGCTGAGATACCAATCCGGCGCGTTTAACCCAAGATCTACCCGAGCTGCATATATGTCCAGATCGCCATCCAGATCAAAATCGCCGATCACCAGTCCATTGTGAAAAAGATCCGAAGAGGGGAAGGAATTTGGTGAGGGGACATAGCTCCCGGCTTCACGGACTAAGAGCGTCAAGTTTGGGCTGCCGTCGAAATTCAAGTCCACCCTGATGATGTCATCATCGCCATCGCCATCTGTATCGGCAAAATAATAGAACGTGGAGTAGATATCTTCCACGGGAAGGGGATTGACCGCAGGGATCTGGAAATAGCCGCTGCCGTCGTTGAGTAACATGATGTCCTGTCCATTATATGGAGCATACGGCATGTGATGATTGATGTCATGGCACAAAAAGAGCTCAGGATAGCCATCGGAATTGTAATCGTGCGCATAAACCCTGCCCTTACCATATACCGCTAATTGAGCGTCTGGAAGGCGCCCGCTGCTGTCTTTGACAAAGCCTTGTCCGGCATTGTTCTTCCACAGGCTGTAATAGGTATCGTACGTCTCTTCCATTTCTGTAACGATGATATCAGGATAACCGTCCTGGTCCACATCTACCACGCAGGCTTCCATCAGCATCCTATCGGGCAGCATCAGATCGGGAAATAGCGATGCCGGTCCAACGGTGAAATATCCACCACCGTCATTGATCAGCATTAGGGGGTTTGGGTATTCCTCTCTGCAAAGCATGAAAATATCGAGATCGTCATCATTATCCATATCAAAGGCAACCGGGAACCAGGCAGGTGCATTTACCACCGGCAGCCGTGTGGCAGTTTCGTCCTGAAAAACTCCTGAGGCTTGCCCCATCCACAGCCGGGGCTGGAATGGCCCATCGTCTGGCCAGCCTTCCAGAGTGAGGAAGATATCATCAAAACCATCACCATTAAAATCAGCAATGGCGCACCCTCCTTGAGAAAGCTGCTCGTTTGGCAGAAAGGTGGAAGTCATGTCCAAAAATACAGGGTAGCCGCGCGTGGGACTAATTAGTTCTTCCCAAGGGCTTTGGGGAGCAACGATGTAGATGCCGCATGGCAAGGATTCTGGCAGAATGTAGCCAGCGCGGTTTGCCGCCTGGGAATTGATCACAGCCGGAAGCGTGGCACTCTCCGGGACTGATACAGGCGCAATGCGCTCTCCGCGCAGGTTGTAAAGCGTGGCATTCAAGCCGGCCAAGTTTACGGTGACCAAGCTCAATACGAGTGCCAAAAGTAAATT
Source organism: Candidatus Cloacimonadota bacterium (assembly GCA_020532515.1). Lineage (GTDB taxonomy): Bacteria > Cloacimonadota > Cloacimonadia > Cloacimonadales > Cloacimonadaceae > UBA5456. The sequence goes on from JAJBAY010000056.1 coordinate 12,470, forward strand.
CATGAGTTTCATCGATTTCTCCAGTTCTTGCGTTGTTTCCTTAGCTATTTAGCCACTGAGACCCGGGCTTTAGCGCCAAATCCAGCAGTTGATCCAGTAAACACAATAAATAATAATGGCATATTATTATTGCGCACCATCCTGTCAAGACCTTTTCGCAGAAGATTTGAAGCTGATATCTCGTTTAGCCATTTTCTTATTCTGCGGAGGAGCAATAAAAAGGCCGGTCTCGGATACTCATCCAGGCTGAAGACCTGAATTTAACGCCTGATCAGGCCAGGGTGCAAGATGCTGTCTATCACAGGGATGGCAGGAAAAACCGCTTTTTTACCTTGACAGATCATCCGCCAAATATCATTGTCGCCGAATATTCAAAAAATAGAGACAAGGAAAATATGAGAAAATTCAGAAAGAAACTTCTAATCACAGCTCTCGGCTTGCACATCCTTTTGGTAGGACCAGTAATCGCAGAGTCTGTGGCAGGAATAGGCAGTGAGGAGATCAGCCAGGATCAAACAGCGCTGATTATAGACTCACTTCACGTACAGGAACCCCCAGGGATACAGCCCCAAGCCATGGTTGCTTCTTATTATGCAAGTCGCTTTCATGGTCGCAAGACAGCGAGTGGTGAAACATTCGATCAATATGCCATGACTTGCGCGCACAAAAGTCTCCCCTTTAACACACGATTGATCATAAACAACCCCAAAAACGGTAAATCCATACAAGTACGCGTAAACGATCGCGGTCCCTTTGGACACGGTAGAGACCTTGATCTTTCCTATGCTGCGGCCAAAGAAATCGGGCTTATTCGTCCCGGAGTGGCCACTTTTGAGGTTTACGTGCTTCACCCCGAAAACGACGAACATAAAGAAGATCTCGCCATTAACTGAATAAAGGCTACACAGCCCAACCCCAAGCTCCCCCTCAAATGAAAGCATTTCCCTTAAAAATCTCCTCAAAAGTGCAATACGCCATAGATTTGGGTAAACCGGTTTTGGCTTTGGAATCCACCGTGATTACGCACGGGCTGCCCTATCCGCAGAATATTGAGTTCCTGGCTGATATCGAGGCGCTGGCAGAGCAGCAAGGGGTAGTTCCCGCTACGATCTGCGTGCTAAACGGGGAGTGCTTGATCGGGCTTGAGCCTGCCGACATCGAGGTTTTGCAAGACAAAATGCAGCGGAAGGATGAGCTACAAAAGCTAACCCTGCGGGATCTAGGCCTGGCCCTTGCCCAAAAGCAAAGTGGCGGAACCACGGTTTCTGCTACCATGGCTTTGGCAGAGAAGGCTGGCATCAGGGTCTTCGTAACCGGCGGCATCGGAGGCGTGCACAGAGGCTGGCAGGAAAGCCGGGATGTATCTCTGGACCTCAAAGCTTTGGCAACGATTCCGGTGATCGTGGTCTGTGCCGGATGCAAAGCGATTTTGGATATAGGCGCCACCCTCGAAGCTTTGGAGACAGAAGGTGTACCGGTTTATGCCTGGCAGACCGCTGAATTCCCCAGTTTTTACTCCCGGGAAAGCGGGCACAAAGTAGCCCGGATAGATAGTGCCCAAGACCTCGCGCAAGCCTTCAAGCTGATGAGCGGCCTGGGAAGTCTGCATAGCGGCATGCTGATCGCCTGCCCTATCCCCGCTACAGACGAGATCCCCCATAGTGAAATTGAGCCCTATATCCAGCTAGCTTTAAAAGCTGCCAACCATCTTTCCGGCAAAGCCATCACCCCTTACCTTCTGGATCATCTGGCAAAATCCACCGAAGGCAGAAGCGTAAGCGCAAATCTGGCCTTACTGAAAAACAACCTCAGACTGGGCGCTTTGATCGCCAAGGAAATGACATGAAAATCTTTATCTCAATAGATATGGAAGGCATCCCCGGAACCTTTAACTGGGAAC
>JAJBAY010000057.1 GCA_020532515.1 Candidatus Cloacimonadota bacterium
CATCTTACTCTTTATTGGACAGTTAATTAAGCAGACTGGCTCCGGCAATCGGAACAGGTGGCTCTATTTTTCAGAGAAGTGGCTCTCATCAAGCGGAACAGGTGGCTCAGTTGATCCGGAATACCCACAGTCTTCTCATCCCGTGATTTGCAGAGGCCTTGCTGAATAGATGGGGTAGGATAGTCTGGGCAGAAGCAAGTACTGGACTAAAAGACTATTATTCTGCGGCTTGAGGCCGAAAGTTCCGGAATCGTTTGACCTTGGATAGATGGCAGAAAGCAAAACCATGCGCAGGACTGTTTTGACTTTCATTTTTGATCTGGTGGATAGGTTTCAGCTTTCCTGTTATCCTTCTATCATCCCAGCAGACTACCAGTTATTCACAATCCAAAAATGAGAGTTAAAACAGGGGAATCACGACGCTGCGAGGTCTGATCCGATCAGCGTTGCTTTTGTTTAAACTCAAAAACGACCCAGGAAAGTTCAAAACACTCTGGCTGAAAACAAGATAAAGGATAGGCATAACCCGAAGGCCGAAGCAAAAAGATCGTTTTTAAGTCAAAACAAAAGGGCTGGCAGGCGTCCTCCCTACGCTAAAACCTTAAAACGTTAAAACGTTAAAACTGGAGGGCTTTCAAGCGGTGGTATAGATCGTTCACCTGCTGTTTACGCTCATATTTGTCAAGAGCGGAAGGCAGGGTCAGCTCCTGGTATCTATCCTCAATCATCCTGCTGAGGCAGAGCTTGATCGCAGAGACAGATTCCATGGGGCAGATGCTGTCTATTCCACACTCTCTGAGCAGAGCCGCAGCTTCTCCATGTTGGGGGACCAGGGCCAGGATCGGGCGGGCCAGGCGCAGATATTCAAAGACTTTGGAGGTGAGGGTGCCTTTTGGGGAACTGCTATTGATGATCAGGATGAGGGCGTCTGCTTCCTGCATTTTGATGAGGGCTTCCTGGTGACTGAGGCCTGGCATGATGCTGATTTTGTTTTTGATGGGGCTGCTTTCTATTTCTTGATAAACTTCGCGATTAAAATTGCCATAGAGCTGCACGCGCAGGTTTTGGGGGATGAGCATCTGTTGGTCTAACTCCGCGATGGCTTGATAGAGGTATTTCAGGCTGCGGCGGGCATAGATATTGCCAAAGTAGCTCAGGGTATAGAAATCGCTGGAGGGGCGGGCCACGGGAAGATCGGAATAATCCTGTTCATCGTGACCGTTATAGAGCAGGAAAGTACGCTCGGGAAGTGTGGCATCAAAGCTCTGGGCGAGAGCATCGGCAATGCCTTGTGTAGCGCTGACGATCAGGTTTGCCCGCTGCAGGATCTTCTTTTCCCAAGAGCGGGAAAGCTGGCGGTTTAGTGCATTGCCCATGAGGTCATAATCTGAAAGTAGGGTCCAGTAATCCCGATAATCCACCACCAGGGCTTTGTTGAATTCTTCGGCAAGTTTATAAGCGCCGATAGCGGAGGAAAAGGGGCCACAGGAGACGAAGATGAGGTCTATCTCACTATCACGCAAGACCTTTCTGCCCTGGGAAAGCAGATGCGGCAGCCAGCCGATCTTCTCATCGATGGGATACAATCTGCGGATGATTAGCTTGAGGCTCTCTGGGCTGTTCTTATAGACGCTTTGTGAGGCGGCTTTGTGCTTGCCAAAGGCTTTGCGCAAGAGTGTCATGGGGTCCCAGGAAGGGGTGCGGATGAGCTGTTCTTCCCGACAGAGCTTGCTCAAATCCGGATCAGAATAAGCGTATTCGATCTCATCCACGGTGAGTACGGTGATCTGGGCTCCAGCCTCAGTTAAATAGCGCACAGTCTTGAGGTTACGTAGTACGGCGGGGCCGCCCAAAGGGGGATAAAAATAGCTGATATAAAGTATCTTCATGTAATACGCTGGATCAGCTCAAAGAACTTGGGCTCAAGGGATTCCCAGTTGAAGCGAGACTCAGAGATATCCAGGCAGCGCTGACTCATGGCATCATATTCAGACTGTGGCAGCTTGAGCAATTTGGCGATATTTGCGGCGATACTGCGGGATTGGTAGGGGCAGAGTTTGCCCAGCTCGTTATATTCGATGAGGCTCTTCATGAGCGGGGTCTTGATGCTGATCACAGGTAAGCCAGCTGCCATATATTCCAACACTTTGAGGGGAGTGGCCAGGCGCATGCGCTTGTTTTTGGGATTGAAGATCCAGAGCCCAAAACGGGAGCATTTCAAAAGGATGCCAATCTTTTCCGGGGGAATCCACTCTTGATAATAGATCACGGCATTGAGATTGAAGGTACTGATGCTGTCGTTAAATTCCTCTTCGATGGCGGGATCATGGAACTTACCAATAATCAGGATTTTAAGGTGGGGGAAATCGTTTTTGAGCAGGGTGGCGCACTTCAAGATCTTGAATATCCCCCGATCCCGTGTGAGACCGCCGGTATAGATCAGATCAAAGCGCATCGTGCATAATTGCTTTAAGCCCGCAGGGATGACGGGGTCTGAATCCCAGACGTGTTTTACGGGATAATTTGGCATCACCAAGAGGTTCTGGGCCTTGGATTTATGGGGAAAAAGCTGATTTAAGATATCCTGATTGACCGCTATCACAGCATGAGTCCGGGAGGCCAAAAAGCGTTGAAGAATCAGATAAAAGTGCTTCACAAAGGGGCGAAAGAGGAAGCTGTAGCGCTCGGCATGAGCATCGGCAAAAAACTCATGCACATCCCAGATCAGCTTGCAGCCCAGACGTTTCTTCAGCAAGATGCCTACCAGCAGAGTGATAGGCTCTACACAGATTACCAAATCCGGTTTTTTGGACTTTGCCCGGGAGTATAGCTCCGGTAAGGCCTTTAGGGGGGAAGTGGCATCCACCACCGATTGATAAGGATTTGAGCTGCGATTGACCAAACCGTTTGTGGAGACGATATACACCTCTCCCAATTGCGTGAGGCTCTTGCCCAGCTTGTAGTATAACCGGACGTCATTGGTCGAATGTGAGTTTGATAAAATGCAAATCTTCATATCGCTATATCCCTTTTTGCCACCTTGTTGATTAAATGATTTTGTGTCAAGTGCAATCTTGCGAGCTACAAGTTACGAGTTACAAGTTGACGTTTGCCAGAGCTGGATTGGATACGTCTCGTGTCCAGTGAAACTTGCGAGTTACGAGTTGACGGTTGCCAGTGCTGGATTGGATAGGTCTCGTGACCAGTGAGTTTGAACTGCTTTCTTGTGTAAAGGCCTGCGGCCTTTCTGGATGCGAGACGCATCCAATCCAGCAGGAGGCGCATCGAATCCTGTGTGACAGTCTTTTAAACAAAATCTGTGTGATGGGTGCTGGATTGGATAGGTCTCGTGACCAGTGAGTTTGAACTGCTTTCTTGTGTAAAGGCCTGCGGCCTTTCTGGATGCGAGACGCATCCAATCCAGCAGGAGGCGCATCGAATCCTGTGTGACAGTCTTTTAAACAAAATCTGTGTGATGGGTGCTGGATTGGATAGGTCTCGTGACCAGTGAGTTTGAACTGCTTTCTTGTGTAAAGGCCTGCGGCCTTTCTGGATGCGAGACGCATCCAATCCAGCAAACGGAGTGATCTGTGAGAGACTCAGTTCAAGGCCCTGATGATCGCCTCCGGAGTAGCCGGAAAGCTGAGCTCTGCCTCTGGCTTTACGCTCTGAATCGCATTTTGCAGGGCAAAGAAGACGGCCATGCCATACATAAAGGGCGGCTCACCCACCGCTTTGGAGCCAAATATACTGGCTTGAGCGGACTTACTGGGCTGCAAGGTAACACGCAAATCCCGCGGCAGGTCCCGAACACCGGGAATCTTGTAGGTGCTCGGGTTTGCACTCAGATAGCGGCCTTTGGTATCGATCACCAGCTCTTCCATGGTGCACCAGCCCACAGATTGGATAAAGGCGCCGACCACCTGCCCCATGTCTATATCCGGATGCAGACTCTGAGCATTTTCATGCACGATATGGGTGCTGAGGATCTCATGTTCGCCACTGAGGAGACCGAGCTGCACTCTGGCTATGGCGGCCCCATACACAAAGTAATGAAAAGGATTGCCCTGCCCCAGATCGCGGTCAAAATACAGATCCGGAGTAGCGTAATAGCCATAAGCTCCCAGCGGGGTCCGTTCCTGATGCGCTCTTCTGACCAGTTCGGGGAAGGCGATGCTTTTGTCCGGCTCGGCCTGGGCAAAGACCTTATCATCTGCAAAAACAAGCTCTTCGCTATCGATCTCATAGCGCTCCTGGAGCATGATCCGCGCAATCTCAGAAAGGCTTTTGCGGATCTTTTCGGCGGCGATGCGGGCGGCATTGCCATTGATATCACTGCCTGTGGAAGCAGCTGTGGGAGAGGCATTTCCCGTGCGTTGGGTATGGGAGGATTCCACTCTGATCTTGTCATAAGATAGGCCGAGCACCCGCTGCACGATCAGGGCGACCTTGGAATTCAATTCCTGCCCCATTTCCACGCCTCCGGTAGAGACAGACAGGCTGCCATCGATATAGACCCAGATCAGGGCTGAGCCTTGATTCATCAGAGCTGTGGTGAAGGAGATGCCAAATTTCACCGGCATGATGCCAAGGCCCTGTTTATGATGCTCGTGTTTTGAGTTGAAATCATGTACTTCATGGATAAGCTTCTGATAATCAGCCGCTTCTGCCACCTGTTCCAGCATCTTTAGGGCAGAGGTTTCGCTGATCTTTTGTCCGTAAGGGGTGATGTCGCCATTCTGATAGCAATTTAGTTTGCGGAGCTCCAGAGGGTCCTTATTCAGCTTTTTGGCGATTTGCCCCAAGGCAGATTCGATGGTGAAGATGCCTTGCGGACCGCCAAAGCCCCTGAAGGCGGTATTGGGGGGCAGATTTGTGCGGCAAGCTCTGCCCTTGATCCGCACATTAGGGATGTGGTAACAATTGTCCGCATGGAACATAGCGCGCTCCAGGATGGCCACGGAAAGATCCACATAAGCCCCGCCATTGCACATGAGCTCGATATCCCAAGCCTTGATTTTGCCGTCTTCATCAAAGCCGATTTTCCAATTGCTGAGGAAGGGATGCCGTTTGCCGGTAACGCGCATATCTTCATCACGGGTGAGCATAACCTGCACCGGCCTACCGCTGAGGAATGCGCCCAAAGCTGCCATCACGGCCCAGATGGTGGCGCTACGTTCCTTACCTCCAAAGGCCCCACCCAAACGCGGCACTTCCACGGCGATCCGGTGAGCGGGAATACCCAGAACCCTGGCTGCTATCTCCTGCACTTCCATGGTACTCTGGGTGGCGCAGAGCAGATGAATCAGATCATGATCTGTGAGGATAGCCCGCGTCCTCTGACTCTCCATATAAAAGTGTTCCTGCCCGCCGGTATAGCTTTGGCCATGAATGGTATAGCGGGCTTTATTCAAGGCGTCGTCCACATCTCCCCGCGCGATCTTACGCTCTGGGATATACCACTGCTTTAGCCGCTCTGCCTCTTCAATAGAAAAGACGGGAGGCAGCTCTTCCGCTTCCAGAATGATCAGTTTCGCTGCAGCTTCGGCAATGCTCTCATCCTCAGCCAGGATCATCGCCAGAGGCTGGCCATAAAACATGATCTCAGAATCCGGAAACAGCGGCTCGTCCTTCAGCACGTGCCCGATCATATTCTGCCCGGGAATATCCTGGGCGCCATAGACGGCATGCACTCCGGGGAAGGCATGGGCAGCGCTGAGATCCAGCCTGATGATCCTCGCATGCGCCACCGGAGAAAAGAAGAACTTCGCATATAACATGCCAGAAAGAGGTGCTTCATCACCGATGAAACGGGAGCGGCCGCTGACGTGCAAGGGGCCACTCAAATGCCAGGGTAATTTAGCCATGATAAGCCTCCCGATATTGCAGAATGTGATTGATGATCATCTGTCTGCGATAGTCTGCGCTTCCCCGTACGTCGGAAAGCGGAGTAAATTCCTGAGCCACCTGCTCTGCCAGAGCTTGCCAATCCACTTCAGGACTGTAGCCAGAGGCAAAATACTCTGAGAGTAAAGGCTGTGCCGCCACTCCGCCAAAAGCCAGTGCCGCCTTGCCACCCTCTTCGATGCGGATGGCAGAAACCACCGCAGAGATGTCCTCCGCTTTGCGTTTGGAACTCTTCAGGCTCTTGATAAATGCCGTTCTGGGTGGAATGGGAATGATGATCTCCTGGATAAACTCGCCCGGTTCCAGCGCTGTAAGACGATAGCCGATAAAGAAATCCCGCAGTGCGCATTCCCGGCTATAGCTCTGCGAAGACAGCAGCAACCGAGTCTCATAGACCAAGAGCAGAGGCAAGCTGTCGCCCACGGGGGAGGCATTGCCGATATTGCCGGCCAGGGTACCAAAATTGCGGATCTGTTTGGAGGCAATCAGACGGCAGAGTTTAACCAATTCCGGCAGATCGCACTTGGCAATCCCGGAATCCATGATCTGGCTATAGCTTACACCTGCGCCAATATGGATGCCAGCCCTGCTCAGCTTGATTTGCCTGAGCTCGGGCAGATTGCCCAGATCGATCAGAGTGTCAAAATGTTTGCGCTGCACATTCACCTGCACCATGATATCCGTTCCTCCTGCGATCAGCGAGGCTTCGGGATAAAGAGCCAGCATGTCTTTCAGCTCTTGAAGATCCCCGGGCAGCAGGTAATTATCGATCGAGAATAAAGAGGCTGAAGGCTTCTTAACTTCCAGCGGCTTTTGAGCGAAGGCGAAGAGCTTGGGCTCCACTTTGCGGCACCAAGGGGGCACGATAGTGCTGGGGTCATGCTCGCGGGAAAGCTCTGCTGCGGCGGCAAGAATGGATTGGTAACCTGTACAGCGACAGAGATTTCCTTCCAAAGCTGCCAGGATACTCTCCTGATCAGGATGCGAGACGGATGCCAAGCAGGCAAACAGACTCATCACAAAACCCGGGGTACAATATCCGCACTGGGTACCATGATGATCCAGCAGCGCTTTCTGGATGGGATGAAGCTCTTTTGGAGTGCCCAGACCTTCCACGGTAATCAGGTGTTTGCCATGCAATTTTGCCGCAGGATAAATACAGGATGTGATGGCTTCATAGACGATGCTGCCCTCACGGCATTCTGCGATCACCACCGTACAAGCGCCACAATCTCCTTCGTTGCAACTGCATTTGGTACCATACAGATGGAGCTGCTTGGTGACAAGATCCATGGTGCTGATTCCGGGAGCTATATCGATCTCCTGGAATCTGCCATTCAGGTAAAAACTAATCCGGTTATAGCGGTAGGTACTGCCGGGTTTTTGCTCTTGCTTCATAATTATCCCCTTGTTCGCAATAATTGGGACAGGCCAAATCCTGTAAAGTTTTATTTATTAAAGAGGCGTTACCATATGAAGTTAATGGTCACAGAGATTGGCCGGATCAGACGGATTTACGCGGATTTCTTATATGCAAATCTGTGAAATCTGTGTAATCTGTGAGAGACTATCAATAATACCGGATCAAGATATAAAGGGTGCTCACGACGATCGCATTCAGGGCAAAGAGTGCGCCAATCTTGGTATATTCCTTGAAACTGATGCGAAAACCATTGCGATTGGCAATGCCGATGGCGACGATATTTGCAGAAGCGCCGATCATGGTGCCATTGCCGCCCAGACAGGCTCCCAGGGCCATAGACCACCAGATGGGATGCATGGCATCGGGATTGTTGATCAGCACGCCGAGGCGCTCCAGAACAGGGATCATGGCAGCCACAAAGGGGACGTTATCGATCACAGCACTGAAGATTCCAGACAGCCAGAGGATGGCCATGGAGGTGGTTTTGGGCTCGCCATGCGTGAGGCTCATTACACCTGAGGCAATGTGATTGATAAATCCGGTCTCCACCAGAGATTCCACGATCATAAACAGGCCCATAAAGAAGAATATGGTAGCCCAATCGATATCATGGGCCAGAGTCTGTTCCACCTTGTGACGATCTGAAACGATCAAAAGAAATAGTCCGGCAGTCATGGCGATGGTGGCAGTTTCGATCTTGATGACCCCTTGCAGCATAAAGGCGGTGAGCATCAGGCCGAGGACCACCAGACTGATTTTGAGCAGGGTTTTATTCTTGATCAGGTTTTTGTCATTGTAACCCATCAGTCTGGCCCGGTTTTCATTGCTCACGCGCATTTTACCGCGATAGAGCAGCCAGATCAGGCCCACCGAAGTGATGGTTATCAGCAAAACCGGCGGAGTCAGATTATAGATAAAGTCCAGGAAATTATAGTCTGTAGCAGAGCCGATCAGGATATTGGGGGGATCGCCGATCATGGTGGCTGCACCGCCCGCATTGGAGGCTATGATCATGGTGGTAATAAAGGGCACCGGCGTGATTTTTAGTTCACTGGCAACCAGAAGCACTATGGGCACCAGGATCATGATGGTGGTGACAGAGCCCATAAAAGCCGAGATGAAGGTGGTGAGCAAATACATCAACACCATGATAGGCAGGGGCCTGCCTTTGGCGATCTTGGCGATCTTGATGGCCAGATACATAAAGACACCGGTCTGCCGCATTACCGAGATTACCAGCATCATTCCGATCAGGAAGAAGATCACATTCCAATCTATGGCGCGGAAGGCGATATCCTGGGTCAAGATGCCGGTGAGAATGATGGCAAAGCCGCCCATCATTGCGGCGATCATTTTATTGATCCATTCTGTGATAATAAGTAGGTAGGTAATGCCAAAAATAAACAGAGCGAGTAGCATTAAAGCCATTTAATTTACGCCTTTATTATCTTTCTATAGATGTCCATAGCTGTCACCACGCCCACCAATTTACCTTGTTCGTCCACCACGGAATAAAAACGCCTGCGCTGCTGAATCATCGCAAATACAGCTTCCGGGATAGAAGTTTCCGGCTTCAGGGATGTTGTATCGCTATCCATAATATCGCCCACTGTGAGGATGTCTTCCTGTTCAAAGAGTTTTTCCAGAGGCTCGTAAGAGCGCAGGAAACTGACATCATCCAGCATCATCAGATAGTCCGGAACACCTACCTTGAGCAGGCCAAGTATATTCACCTCCCCAAGGTAGATTCCGTTTTCATCAGTTACCGGCACAGCGGAAATACTATTTGTGCAGATGATATCACCGAGCTCTTTCAGATGGGTGCCAGGGCTTATGGTGGTAGGGCTGCTTACCATCAGATCCGCCACGGTGATATCTTTGGTCACATGTATCTTCAGGTCCTGGAGCAGATGTACCACACCAGGCCCGTCGGTCTTTATCATCGCTTCCAGCAGTGGGGTATTCTGAGATAATTTGAGCAAACCTGCCACGAGGTTCAGGTAGAGTCTGGAAGAGCTTTTGTCTGTGATCACCAGGCAGACCCAATGAACCTGTGTGTCTTCGTAATCCAGCGGATGCTCCAAAAAAGCCATACCCACCACGGTATCGTCAAAATTCTCCATCCGAATATGAGGGATGGAGATACCGGTGGGATAAGCCGTGCTGCTGACCTGATCCCGCTCCAGGATCTTGTTCAGCAGCGCATCATCGCAGATAGGTACATTGAGGCAATGCCTGCAGATTTTCTCCACAAGCATCCGATAGACCTGCTCCTTGCTGAGGGGCTCGGCTATATGCAAAATCGCTTTTGCATTCAGGAGATCCGAAAGATACATCTTTTCCTACTTTAAACGTTTCTTTTTGCTGCGGCAGGTTGCGATGGGCAGAATCATCTCTTCCATGGAGACGCCGCCGTGTTGGAAAGTGCCGTTGAATTGTCTCTGATATTGGTGATAGCTATTGGGATAGACGAAATAGTAGTCGTCTTTGGCAAAGATGAAGTTATCCACGATGCTCTTGGAAGGCAGACCAAAATCGGACGGCTTTTTCACAAAGAGGGCATGGCGGTCGTTTGCCGTGAGGTTTTTGCCTTCTTTGTAACGCACTGTCGTAGAAGTATCGCGGTCTCCGATCACCTGGGTGGCACGGTTTACTTTGATGGAACCGTGGTCCGTAGAGATGATCACAATGGCATCCTGTTTGGCAATGAGTTTCAGCGCCTCATACAGGGCAGAATGCAAGAACCAATGCTTCGTAAAGGCTCTGAGACCTTCTTCGTGGGGAATGGTTTCTTGCAGGATCTGATCCCGAGTGCGGTGATGTGCCAGCAGATCCAGGAAGTTATAGACCAAGACGATGAGGTTATCCTTGGTCCAGGTCTCGATCTTGCGCAGCACAAAATTGCCTTCTTCCATATTGAAGATCTTCACATATTTGGAGCTGGGATCCAGTTCGTAACCCAATTCCGTGATATGTTCATCCAAAAGCTGGTGTTCATTGCGGTTGCGGCTGTTATCCATCTCGTTTGAGGTCACCCAATATTCCGGGAAACGTTTGGCGATATCGATGGGCAGCAGTCCGCTAAAGATGGAATTTCTCGAATACGGAGTCGCCGTGGGCAGAATCGAGAAATAGGTATCCATCTCCACATCAAAGAGCTCCTGGATATAGGGCTCGATGGAGAGATACTGATCCAGCCTCATGCAATCGATAATAATAAAGTAGATTGGCACCTTTTCTTCAAAGTGCGGAGCTACGTACTGCGAAATCAGATCAAAGCTGAGGTTGGGACGTTCATCCGATTTCAGCCAATCCCGATAGTTGCGTTCTACATAACTGGTAAATTCGGTGTTGCAATTGCGCTTTTCCAAAAAGTGCGTCTGCCGCAGGTTTTCATCGTTTACGGCATCGATGCGCAATTCCCATTTTGCCATTTCCAAATAGATTTGTCCCCATTCATCCCAATCCGGGTTCGCAAAGAGGCGTTGATTCAGCTTGGCCATATACTGGCTATATTGCTGACCGATCTCATTGGCGCGGATTTCATCGGCCTGAAAGATCTTTTTGATGGCCATGATGATCTGTGAGGGGTTGATGGGCTTGATCAGGTAGTCCGAGATCTGCGAGGCGATGGCTTTGTTCATCAGGCCTTCTTCTTCGCTCTTGGTTACCATGATGATGGGGATGGCGCTGTTGATCCGTTTGATTTCCTGCAGGGTGCTCAGGCCGTCCAGGCCGGGCATCATTTCGTCCAGGATTACCAGATCGTATTTAGTTTCCACCACCTTTTCTATGGCGTCTTCGCCGTTATTGCATGTATCTACATCGTAATTTCTTTCTTCTAAGAAGAGGATAAAGGGTTTGAGCAGATCGATTTCATCATCGACCCACAGGATTTTCATCACTTTCATGGGGTTTACTCCTTGTTCATTTGAGTTTCTTGTTCAAAGGCGCGTTGCTTCTCTTTTACCAGCTTCTTCACGTCGTCCAGATCGGCATCTTGAAAATATAGAGCGAGCTTGTAATTCAGCTCACTTTTGGGGCAATTGAACCATGTAATCATCTTCTCTAAATATTGATCGACAAAGACCTTTTTCAAATCTGGATTTTCATCTTTTTCTTGTTTTTTCAGCTCCTTGATTTCACTGCGTAGTTCGTTTGTAGGGGTATCGGCCGCCTTTTGCAGCCATTCATCGCGAATATCCCAATCTGCTTTTTGTACCATGGGTTTGATCAATTGCAGCCGCTCAAAGCCGATCTCTTTCATGCTGCTCTCATCCACATCCATCTCTTCGATATAAAGATCGTAGGTCACAGCGAGTTTGGAGGCCAGGGATCCGGAAAGCTGATATTCCGCTTCCACAAATTCTTTGAAAGTTTCATAGCCCTTAAAGCGGTAAAGCTTGCTACGTTTGATATCGCTCAGCAGCTCACCGAGGGCGATGAAATTGTCTTCCAGCTTCTCTCTCAAGTTTGCGATCGCATTGAATTTTTCGTCCGGACTCATCATTTCATTTTTATTGATAGACATATTTTATCCTTCTTGTTTATCGATTGGGTAGTAAGTGTGTTCCCGGCCAGGAAAGCTGCCCTCGCGGACTTCTTTGCTATACTCCATGATGCTGCGGGAAATGCTTTGGTTCAAATCATTATAAGCTTTTACAAATTTGGGGCTCATATTGCTGTAGCCCAAAAGATCGTGATAGACCAGGACCTGGCCATCACAGTATCTGCCGGCTCCGATGCCGATGGTGGGGATCACGAGGGCTTCGCTGATCTTTTTGCCCAGAGATTCCGGAATTGCTTCTAAAACCAGCATAAATGCTCCGGCTTCCTCAGTGGCCAGTGCCGCCTGGAAGATCTCTTCATAAGCAGCATCGGTTTTGCCCTGAACCTTGTAGCCGCCATAGCGGAGGACGGATTGCGGGGTGAGGCCCAAATGCGCACAAACAGGGATCTCCATGTCCACAATCTCGCGAATAGCCTGGATGCGGCCGGCAGAGCCACCTTCCAGCTTCACCGCGTGTCCGGTGCCTTCATTTACCAGGCGGGCTGCATTGATGCGGGTTTCGCGGGCAGACAGGTGATAGCTCATATAGGGCATATCTATGATCACAAATTTCCCAGTAGCTCCACGTACAGTAGCTGCACCGTGTGAGATCATATCCTCCATGCTCACCTTCATGGTGTTATCAAGTCCCAAAACCACCATACCCAGTGAATCCCCCACCAAGATCAGATCAATATCGGTGGTGGCCACTACACTGCCACTGGCGTAGTCATAAGCAGTGATCATCGTAATTTTTTGTCCTTTCTGTTTCATAAGCGCAAAACTTTGTGGGCTGTGCATCTTATTCATGGCTGCTGTCATCAGTATTTCCTTCTCTTTCAGTAATTTCAGTTTCATCCCTGGTCCGATCTTGATCCTGATCGACCAAGTTGTCCGAGGCATATTTTCCTAAATTTATAAATCTATCGTAAATCACACCGCCATTCTGATACCAACCCAGAAAGCGGCCATTCAAAGCGCCTTTTTTGTAGGTCGCACTCATCTGTGGCTTGCCATCAGGATACCAGATCAGGCTCTTACCATCCAGCCGCCCCTCTCGATACTGTGTGGCGGCCAGCAAAGTGCCTTCTGGATAGAGCTCATAAGCCCAACCCTCAAAAGGCTTGCCATCCAAAAGCAAAATCTCAGCTTCCAGATGCAAATCACTCATGAGCAGGGCGGTTTCAGGTAATTTCCACTGCTGCATAGAAGCATAATCCTCTCCCACTTCCTGAGCAAAGAGGCTGCCAATAAGCAGTATAAAAATAGAAAACAAGACCACTTGTCTGGCCTTAAAGCGGCAAAGGAGCGCTGTCCTTTTCGTTTTTCGCGGATCGGAGTATTTATAATACTGAGGACACATTTTTTTTCTCCAAACGGTAAGTCAACCTTTATTTTGTGTTTTAAGCCTTTATAACAAAATAAGCCGATTAAGTCAAGAACAAAAAGGAATCTATTGCTCAGTCCTATGTTTTTCATGAAAATAGGGGCTGTGGATGGGGTGACAGGTTGAGTAAACAAAGGCTCTCTTTCAAACTGAGTGGGTAGGTCATTTCTTGCAGAGCCCATGGCGCATAATATATGCTCAAGATGACGTGGAGATAAGAGGATTATTTCCTGGTATCTCCACGGTATCTCTACTGTATGCCTCCTGCAACAAAGCTGATAAAGCTGTCTTGCGCAGAAAAACAACCAAGCTACTCTTGCTATAATCCTGCGGCTACTTTGGGCTGGAATTCTTACAAGAATACGGATATTGAGGAAACGTGCATTCCCCACTCGCTTTGAAAGAGAGCCTAAACAAAGAGGGCGCAAGGCCTTTTTGACGGGCTGTGCAGTGGCGTAGGACCCCGTTCCTACGGAACAACTAGTTAATCGTTGTTCTTTCAATCCAATAAATCCACCCGATCCCCCCGATCTGCGTTCTATAAATTCGCGATGCCGGCACAACAGGAGTCCGCCACTACGCTAAAACCTTAAAACGCAAAAACGCTACAACTCCCAAACACACAGAAAGATTTGTCTGTAAACGAAGATACATTATACTGTTATTAGAATCATACAAAATTAGCCCAACTTTACCACTTTGAGTAGTTATATAGCTGTCCCGCAAGGACTTCAATTTTTCGTGGGGACTACATTTTCCAATCTTTCACAGGTTTTATAGTTGGATTCGGGCTCATGTTCAAAGCCC
>JAJBAY010000058.1 GCA_020532515.1 Candidatus Cloacimonadota bacterium
TACTTCGGCCTCACATTACTGTAAAATAATCTCTAACATACCACTTGTCTCAAACAAGGCAAATTCGCCTGATAGGGACAGTACGTCAAATCCCCGGCTGGTTTTTCATGTAAACTCCAAGACTCACAGCTTTCAGGTAAAATAGCGTCCCGCTGGGACTCATAGCTTTGATTCGGATCTTTAATACATCCTCTATACCTGATACGGAGGTGGAGGTGGAACGGAGTCCGCCACCACATTAAACTTTCTAAACCCTCTAAACTTTCTAAACTTCTCACTTCACCAGGCTGATCTTTTTACTTTTTGCTCCGCTGTGCAGGATATAGATGCCATTGGGGCACTGCAAGCCGCTGCTGTCCTTCCCGTTCCAAGTCATCGCATAGCCGTTTTTGGCGCTGAGTTTCAGGCTCGTGATCAATTGTCCTTTCAGGTTATAGATCTTCACAGTTTCTTCCGCTTTTTTGGTCTGAGCCAAAGAGATATTCAAAGCTCCGCGCATGGGATTAGGATAGGCTGTGAGCTGGATGGGTGCGGGTACGATCAGTTCATCAGAATTTGCCACAGGCTGGGTGACTTCCAGCTTCTCCAGGATCAGCCCCACCATTTCGGTGAGCCCAGGCTCGCCATTGGCAACTTCTGTGAGGCGGAAACTGCTGCCGATAGTAGTGTAATCTTCAGGGCTATTGAGCACTCCGATGATGGCATCAGCAAAGTCTATATTGGCAGTTTCAAAGAGCGCGCTGGCACTATCCCCCAAAGGCAAAAGGGCATCGGTTTGAAAGTCCGGATTCGCATAATCCCAGAAGCTGTCTTCAGCCCGGATTCTATCTATGTGCACCACCATATCAAAGGGTGCTTCAAGGCCAAATTTGCCCATAAACTCATCGTTGGGATCCCAGGGCAGACGTCCTTCCAGATAGATCTTGCCACCGGTTTCCAGATAGCCATTCAGCAGAGCGTATTCAAAGCTACCCACGGCGGGGATATCATCGTCAAATAGGCAAAACACTGCCTTGAAAGAATCGAGGTAATCATAATCCGGAATGAGGCGATCGCTGTAGATCACGTTGATATCGGCGTTTTCACGGATGGCATTGACCACCGGATAGGCATCGAAATGAGGAGAATAAACCAGGATCTCGCCTTCCGGCTGCAGAAATTCACTGTGTCCCAGCACCGGGTCGCCAAAAAGCAGATAGGTATAGACGTTCTGCAATTCCGGCCAGACGATGCCGCCATCATCGATGGGATCGCCAAAAAGGTAATATTGGGTGTGCAGGAGATTGGCATAAGCCAGAGCTGCGCCGGCGCTATAGACCCCTTCGGCATAGTTTTCGATAAAATGGTAGTTATAGCTGGAGAGTCCTCCCCAACCAGGATTTTCCCAACCCACTTTGTACCAGCCGGTTCTGCTGGCAGCCACGACCGCCACTGCTTTGGTCACCAGAGCCTTCTCCGCCAGAGATTGCTGCTGGTAATCCAGATAGCCATTATTGCAGGAAGCGGCATAGATCACCGAGCCATATTCAGTTTGAATATTATCAAAGCTATCTGTATCCACCAAAGGCTGCCACTGCATTTCATAGTATTCCGGGAAGCCGTTGTTATTAAGATCATTCATCCAGATCTTGCGGGCGGAGGAGACAGCGGAGCCATGGGCATTCCAACTGATCAGGCCAAAATCTTCGGTTCTCAGCAGGTTGTTAAAGTTCGTATCACTCAGGTCAAAATCCGAAGGATAAGAGGGCACCACACCTATCTGCTCATACAGAGTCGTGGTCTGCCAATTCCGCAGGATTGTAGCTTTGGCCAGCTCCATGAGGCCTGCACCATCCGTCTGCGGCATGCCAGGCACGGGTTCATCATGATAATTCAGAAAAGCGGCGGGCAGCAGAGCTTTGTTCTTGAAAGGAGCCGTGCTTTGCTCAAAAGCCACAATGCGCTGGGCAATCTGGCTCACTTCCGCAGCGCTATTGGTGCTAAAGCGCCCCACAAAAGCCTCGGGGGTATAATCTACCCCATAATCTTCCTCGCCATACTCTGAATAATATTCACCGTAGCGGCCATCGCCATCTGTGTCCCAATTG
Source organism: Candidatus Cloacimonadota bacterium (assembly GCA_020532515.1). Lineage (GTDB taxonomy): Bacteria > Cloacimonadota > Cloacimonadia > Cloacimonadales > Cloacimonadaceae > UBA5456. Next base: position 2,088 of record JAJBAY010000058.1, read on the forward strand.
CTGGAAAGATCGGCATAATAGAAGTCTGAAGGCACGGTGGTATTGCTATTGGGCTCTGGAGTGAGCTGGGCAATGGGCACCAGATCGTGATCTCCCACCAAAAGCACATAGCTAAAGGGATACAGCACCTGCTGGGCGATCAGATGATTGCGCAGTTTATCAGCATTATTCGCGCCTACTTCGTTTACCAAAACCTCTGCGATATTGGAGAACTGCACAGAAAAGCCCTGCCCCTGGCGGAAGGCAGTCCAGACACTGAGAGCGTTATAGAGCTCCGGTGTGCTGATCACGATGATGCCCATGCTGTGACGCTTTGAGGAACGGTACCACTGATTCAGTCTCTCGGAATTGGCAAAGAAATCAGCGTTCTTGAAGGTAGCAGGAATCAGGCCTTGCTGCCTGGTACCGGGATGATATTGGATGGTGATCTCCGCGGTTTCGGACCACAGACCGGAGCTTTCATCGTAAGGCTTCACAGCAAAGCTGGCATATCTAAGCTCTCCCCAATGGCGCAGTCCCAGATAGTTGTATCTTCTGCCGGAGGAGCGCGGGCTGCTGCTCCCCAGTATTCCCTCTTCGCTGATGAAGGGGGGATTGACTTGAGTGTAGCTCTTGGCCGCTGCTCTAACACCCACAAAGCTCAGCTCATAATCCAGGATTTCAGCGTTTTTGGGCAGCAGGATATTCACGCTGTGCACGGGAACCTGCTTGCTGCCTGGTGCAGTGCTGAAGCCGCTGCGAGAGCCCTCGGAGAAATCTATCTCCACTGTGAGGCTGGCGGCAAAGATCAGGATCGGCAGGCATAGGACCAGTATCAACAAAGACTTTTTCATTCTTGCTTCCTTCTGGGTTTAGGATTAGGTCTGGACCTGGGTTTTGGGGCCGTCTTTTTGGGTTTGGGGCGATAGAGTTTGGCTTTGCTGAGGGGCATCTTCTCTGTAGCCTGTTTCAGCACAGAGCTGTCCAGAGAATCTTTATGCTCCTCCAAAAAGGCCTCGACTGGGATCGGTGCCTTTTCCCAAAGATCGGATAAAAACCAACCCAGGGCCTGTTGCACCACTTTTTCCTGATCGCGGATCAAAGGTGTGAGGAAGGCCAGCATGGCTTCGGCATCCAAGGCCCGTCTTTGCCACATCAGGGATGTCACCACCGCGCGCCGGGTATATTTGCTGCGGGAATCCCGCCAGGAGGCGTAACTTTCCAGATCGATCAGTTCCAGCTCGAAGAATATGGGCAGGATTTTGGAGCCGATAAAATCGGCATGAGCCCAGTTTTCCACAGCCGTGTCCAGCCATTCCTTGATCCGTTCACGCACGTAGGCATCCATGCGGGGGCGGTGTTTTTTGATCAGCAGGATGGCGAGGGTACCAAATTCGTATTTACCGGTTTTGAGTAAGATGAGCCCCAGCTCCGCTATCTCGCGAGGGGTGATTTCATAGTCGTCCAGGATGCGGTCTCGCAAGACCTTCAGCTCTTCATCCTCAATGCCAAAGGCATCGTAGCCCTCGGTGAAATTGCGCATATTGCGCAGGGCCAGCACGGGGTCTTCACGATCGAAACAAAACCTTTCGATCTCGGCATATATACTCTTAAATCTCTTGTTCATCTCAGTCATGTTCATCTTCTCCACCAGATAATTGCCGGACAAGTCTGCCCGGACTTTGTTATAGACATCTATCTATGAAGCAAGGATTGTTCCAAACACCCGGCAGATGGGCCGGATGCCTGGCTTGCTCATAGCTCTACTACGAAATCTCGCCGAAAATCCCGCTGTTCCCCGTGATCTACATAGCCCAGAGGATTCCGCAGCACCCTGGTTTTGCCTATATAGCGATCATCAAAATCGTGGGCATGTCCATGCGCCCACAGCGATATTTCGGGATGACTCAGGATCAGATCATCCAGATTGGAAACAAAACCGGTGGAGAGATCCGAACCTCTGAACTGCTCCGGTTCGCACTGAAAACTGGGCAAATGATGGGTGAGCAGGACAGTTTTGCCGGCAAAAGGCTGGGCAAGGGTCTCCTGGATAAAGCTCAGGGACAGATCGTGATAGCCATTGCTATCTTCCGTTAGGATGTGGGTTTCGGTACCTCGGGGTCCGTCTTTGTAGATAAAGCGATAATCGTTCAGACCGTGTTCCACTTTGAATTTGGCATGGACAGGGATGTGGCTCCACAAAAGAGAGGCGATGATGCGGATATCCTGATGAACATAAACCGCATTGTTCAGACGGAAATGACGCTCTGCAATCTCTTTATTTACAGAAGGGTAGGCGCTTTCGATATTAGAGCCGTAAAACTCATGATTGCCATAGGTAGAGATTACCAGGGCAAAATCCCGGCTAAAACCATCTATAAAAGGCTGGATCTGCTCAAATTGCTTGAGCGTGCACAAATCTCCCGCAATCAAAAGAAGATCAGCCTTGAGCAGCAGCGGATTTTCGCTGAGCCAGGCGCGGTTTGCAGGAAATTCCAGATGCAGATCAGAGACTATCTGGATCTTCATAAAAGCTCCTTTGTCCTTGGTTTGGCTTGTCTATTCATATATTCCTCTTTCGCCAGAGTATAATGCTGCCGGATCTGGTCAAGAGCTAATTGAGAATTGTTGGCCAAACGCAGGACCGGACTCTTGCTCCGGTCTATGCTCTAGCAATGAGTCAGGCGCTCCATCCCTATTACTTATGGTAGAGATGCCATGGAGATAAGAGGATATTTTCCACGGTATCTCCACGTTATCTCCACGGCAAGCCATGAGGAATGTAGAATGTAGGATGTAAAATGTATAATTACCCCCAATTCGTGCTAATCAGTGAAAATTGGTGGACAAGCCCCTAAACTCTCTCCAATTCTCAATTCTCCATCCTCAATTCTCAATTAAATGAACGCCGTACTTGACATAATTTTCCACTTCCCACATAATGCACTCTACTGAAATAAACCCCGAAAGGAATGAACATGATAACTGTATATATCAATGGCAAGGCCACCCAGGTGCTGAAAAACACCAAGGTCTTACACGCCTGTACCAAGGCCGGATTCCCGGTCCCGCATCTTTGCTACCATGAAGATCTGCCTGCCTTTGGCAATTGTGGAGTTTGCATGGTGGACGTGAATGGCCGCGTAGTGCGCGCCTGCTCTACTCCTTGTGAAGACGGCATGGAGATCAAAACCACCGGTAAAAAGCTCCTGGACCTGCGCCGGGAAGCGGTGGAAATCATCCTGTCAAATCATCCCAATAACTGTCCGGAATGCATCAAGAACGGACGCTGTGAATTGCAGGACCTGGCTCAAGAGCTCGCCATCCGGCACATGAACCTCAAAAAGGTCAAACGCAAATACAAAGGCATCGATGAATCCTCTCTGGCCATCACCCTGGACCCTTCTTATTGCATCAATTGCGGACGCTGCACTTATATCTGCAACGAGGTCCAAGATGTGCATGCCCTGCAGATCAGTGACCGTGGCTTTGAGACCTTTGTGGGGCCTACCTACGGTCGCCTTTTGGAAGACAGTGAATGTGTGAAATGCGGGCAATGCAGCTCCTACTGCCCTGTGGCGGCCATCTATGAATGCGATGACTCCGAGGCCTTGTGGGCTGCTTTGGACGATCCGGAGCTCATTCTGGTAGCGCAGGAAGCACCTGCAGTTCGCGTGGCTCTGGGCGAAGAATTTGGTTATAAACCCGGTACCAATGTAAAAGGAAAGATGTACACCGCGCTCCGTCAATTGGGCTTTAAATACGTCTTTGATACGAACTTCGGGGCAGACCTCACGATCATGGAAGAAGCCAGTGAATTTGTGCATGTCTTCCTGAATAAACCGGAGACCTTCCCCCTCATCACCACTTGCTGCCCGTCCTGGGTGGACTTTTTGGAGAAATTCCATAGCGATCTGATCCCCCATTTCTCCTCTTCCAAAAGCCCGCATCAGATGGTGGGCACGATGGTGAAGACCTATTGGGCCCAGAAGATGAATCTGAACCCGGACAAGATCTTCCTGGTTTCTGTAATGCCCTGCACGGCCAAGAAATATGAGATCGAACGCATGGACGATATGTACGCTTCCGGACACAAGGACGTGGATCTCACCATCACCACCCGTGAACTGGCACGGATGCTCAAGACCCGGGGCATCGATCTCACCAAATTAGATGATGGCGTGGCGGATAACCCCTTGGGCGAATACACCGGAGCCGGCACGATCTTTGGTGCCTCCGGCGGAGTGATGGAAGCAGCCCTGAGAACCGCTTACTATCTGGCCACCGGCACTGAGCTGCCAGATCCCAAGATCCCCTTTGTACGAGGTGGCAGAGGCATCAAAAAAGGTAAGATCGAGATTCTTGGCCAGGAAATCCGCATTGGCGTAGCCTCCGGGCTGGGCAATGTCTCCACGCTGATGAATGAAATTCGCGATGCCCAAAAAGCAGGTAAAGAGCCCCCTTATCACTTTGTGGAAGTAATGGCTTGCACAGGCGGTTGTGTGGGCGGTGGGGGTCAACCTTACCGTAGCACAAATAGCGTGCGTCAGGCCCGTGCCAAAGGCCTCTACAAAGAAGACGAGGGCAGTGAACTCAGGGAATCACACAATAATCCCTCCATCCAAAAACTCTATAAAGCATATCTGGATGCGCCCAATAGCCCGAAGGCCAAACGCCTTCTGCACACCAGCTATATCGCGCGTCCCATGAAGATCAAAATACCCGAATAAACTATGAATAAGCCGAATAAAAGCCTGATCTATCCTCTTTTCATACCAAACGAGGCTTGCCCCGGTGGCTGTATCTATTGCGATCAAAGCAAGATCAGCCATGCCGGTGCCTTTGACCTGGAGCAAGCCCAAGAGGATGTACAGGCTTTTATCCGGCGCAATCCCAACCGCAGCAAAGAAGTGGCTTTTTATGGGGGCACTTTCACGGCCTTGCCAGTCTCTTGGCAGGAAGCTTTATTAGAAGGGATTCATGCCCTCTTGGACGATGACAGTAGCATCCGCATCTCCACTCATCCTCTATATATCGATGATGAAGTTCTGAAGCGCTGCAAGGCCTATCGCGTGAAAACCATCGAACTGGGCATACAAGACTTTTGCGAGCTGCCTCTGCAGAAAAGCGGACGCAATTACAGCACCGCCCAGGCCCTGGCTGCTGCGCATAAGGTTCGCAATGCAGGGTTCATCCTGGGTCTGCAACTCATGCCTGGGATGCCAGGTAGCGATGCAGAGACTATCAAAGAGAACCATCGCCTCCTGCGACAAGTAAAGCCTGATCTACTCCGGCTCTATCCTCTGGTGGTGATCCGAGGCACTCCTCTGCAGCAGATCTATCAGAGAGGAGAATATACCCCGCTTTCGCTCCCGGAAGCAGTCAGGATCTGTGCAGATTATGCAGAGCTCTGCGAGGCGGAAGGCATCCGCATCATCAAATACGGCTTGCCCTCAAATCTGGAGCCCCAGGATTATATCGCCGGACCCTTTCATCCCGCCTTTGGCGAATTGGTGAAGCAGGAACTCCTCATCCGGAAACTGAACAAATACCCTGAGCAATTGCAGAGCTTGGGGATAAAAGAAGAACAACTGCTCAGAGCGCATGCCTGCCAATATCTGCAGACGAAGCGGCCCAAAACTTGCAAGATGACTCTGCATAATCAGTCTCTAAGAAGCTGATTGAAGGAAATATCTGTGAAATGTAAAGTTCTGCTGCTGCTTGGCGTATTGCTACTTCTGGGCGCTTGTAAGATCAATAAACCATCACTCCCAGTCTGGGATGTGGACCTTAAGATACCGCTGATCAATGAGCATTATTACGTTTCGGATTTGGTGGATAGCGTGCACATCGTAGTGGATGGAGACAACCTGGTGTATCTGACTACCGAGGGAGATTTGGAAACCAATGTCCTGGAGCCAGTGGCACTACATCCCAATATCAGTGAAACCAGCCTGCCGGTTTTATCCGGATTCAACGCTGTGCAGACTATTGCTTTTGGTGAGAGTCAGGACAGTGCCACCCTGTCTTATGGAGAGGTTGCTTCTGGCGAGATCAAGATCCGGGTGGGCAATATCCATCCTGATGCGGGAAACTGGCTGGTGGAGCTTGATGTCCTTACCATAAGCGATGCTCAGGGCAATCCCCTGCATCTGAAATATACGAAGGCCAGTTCCTGGCAAAGCATCGACCTTCGTTCTTATCGCTTTGGCATTTTGGACAATGACGTTCCCATTCACCAGCTGGATGTGCAATTCACCAGCTCCTCAGCTCTTCCCGAGGGCAGTACTCTGGCAGAAGTCAGCTTTGAAATCTCCCAACCCATCGAGTTCCACTTGTTTCAGGGACGCTTTAGTAATTATGAAATCCTGGCGACGGATTCTGCCAGCAATCTCGATATTGAATATCCGCATCACCTTGATGAGGCTATCACCCTGAGTGATGCTTATGTAGATATAGCGGTATCCAATCAAATGTCGTTTAGCTGTGAATTTGAGGGCTTTTTCAAGGCTACGCGCGGCGACACGGAAATCATTATCCCGATCCTTGATGATAATGGGAACAAGTATCGCATCGAAGCCGCCACAGTGGACAATCCGACTCACTTGAGATTTACAAACCGTATTGCAGAGCTCATCCAGATTATGCCGGATTTTATTGAAGTCGTGAATGTGAAATTCACCATAGATTCAGCTTCTGGCTTTGGCACGATACGTGATACGGACGTGATTTGTGCCCATTACATAGTGCTGGCACCCTTCCGTTTTCTCTTGAATGAGAGCTCCATTATCATGGACGATCCCACCAGGATCAGCATCAGCGCAGAAAATCAGGAACGCATCAGCAAAAACGTGCTGGAGGCAGCCTTCAGCCTGAAAGCGCTGAACAACATCCCCGTGGGAGCCGCAGCTTTTGCCTATTTTGCAAATAATGAGAATATCGATATCAATGACCCCATGACTTACAGCTTTATCAAGCAAGTGACGCTGGGCTCTTCCCTGACGCATCCTGATTGGCAAGAGCTGGAACTGCTGAACCTGAGCCAGTCTGAGCTTGATCTCTTTAGTGCGCCGGAGGTCTATCTGAGGTGGGTCTTCCATTTTGAAGAATCCTCCGATCTGGTGGAGATTTATGCTGGGCCAAACGATTTTATCTGGATTAAAGGGCAGATCTTGGCGAGCCTGAGAGTGAAGGATTTGTAAGATGAAGAACCTGCTATTATTCCTTTGCCTATGCCTGGGCCTGGCTCCACTCCTGGCAATGCCAACCGCCAAATCAATCTTTTACGCAGATAGCTATATGCTGCGCGCCTACGGTGTGGAAGCAAACTATTGGAATCCCGCCAAACTGAGCAATGACGGCCGCACCGAGATCTGGCTGCCGCTGTCAAATACCGCTATCTATGCTTCAAACAATTCCCTGGATCTGGATACTTACAATTACTTTGTCTCGCGGGACACTCTCTTTGCGAGGGATAAGATAAGGCTTCTGGACAAAATCGATGGTGGTCTGAGACTCAGTTCAAATGGGACTACCAGCATCTTTGGCTTTGCCAGGGAGAACGTCGCGATCTCAGCTTCGGCAAAAATCTATGTCAAAGGTGCGCTTGCAGAAGACTATGTAAAGATTCTGCTCTATGGAAATACCGAAGATTCTTATGAATTCGTGAGGTCTGACACCAATTTTTCGAGCCTGGCCTATACCGATATCACCTATGGCGTAGGAGACTTTACCCTTCCCTTCATTCCGGAGCCGGTCCCTGCCATCAAAGCCGGCTTTTCTGTGAGCCTTTTAACTGGCATATACAGTATAGACACCCAAGAGTATAATGGGCATATCACCAATAGCCTGGATGATGGTCTGAGTGCAAGGCAGGAGATCAAGCTGCGCGCGGGTTTGGGAGGTCTTGGCTTCAAAGGGATGCTGGGGCTATATTCCGAGATCACGCCAGACTTTGAAGCCGGTATCACTCTGGACAACATCGCTGGCTTCCTGCATTGGGGTTTGAAAACCGAGATGGAATGCTTCTGCATTTCCGCAGACAGCGTCTTTGTCTCCAATATCAATGAAGACTTTTTTGTGCAGGAAACCGAGCGCATTGATATAGATCCTTTTACCTCCTCCCTGCCACCGCAATTGCGCCTGGCTGCGATGTACAAACACAAATACGCCGTAGTCTCGGCAGACTGGGTGCATGGCTTCAAAGAAACCGCCTCCACCAGTGCGATCGGAACCCTATCTTTGGCCGCCAGTTTCCTGCCACTGAAGGCTGTGGGCTTGTCTTGGGGAATTTCTCTGCCCAATAGCCGCAACCCTGTAAGGGTCTCCTATGGCATCGATTTCAAAACCAAGATTAATAATTTTGGCCTCGCAGTGCAAAGCTATGATAGCTTGCTGCCTGGCTACAAATCCAAAGGAGTCTCTTTGGGGCTCTTTGCAAACTTAGGATTCTAATGATATTTATACTGGCTGGTCTCCTCGCTGTCCTGATTTCTGCTGCGCTTTATTACCGTACTCAGCCAGAGCTGAGTACAAAGAGGAGGGCTCTGCTCTTCGCCTTGCGCAGCATCACTCTATTCGTCTTACTACTGATTTTGCTGAGCCCTATCTTATACTTTATCCGTCAAAAAACCGAATCCGGACAGCTGCTCTTTCTGAAGGACACTTCCCTTTCCATGGATCTGTTAAGGGACAATAAAAGCAAGAAAGACCTGCTCAAGGCTCCGCTGCAAATCTTGAAAGAAAAGTATAGCAAGGCTGGATATAAGCTCCTGGAGCACAGCTTTGCCAATGGCTTGGCTGGCCCCTCCGATAACAGTCTTTTGATCAAAAGCCTGAGTGAGCTCAGCCAAACCGTGGATTTCAGCCGGGTCCAGGCCATAGTTCTGGCCTCCGACGGCTGGTTTCGCGATGAGGATTTTAGCCTGATTCCCAGACTGGGTGTCCCCATCATCGCTCTGGCCGATAGCAGCCGCTTTTTGGTCCCCGATCTGGAGCTGAAAGCTGTGGAGACAAACCGCTATGCTTACCGCAATGAAGCCGCCATCATCCGTGCCAAAGTGCAGTCTGCGAATTACTCCGGACCAGCCAATGTCCAGCTTTATCTTGGACCGAATCGTCTGGCTACCCAGAGGGTGGAATTGCAGGAAGGCCTCATGCAAACAGTGGATTTTAGCCACCGCTTCGCCCAAACCGGATTCTTCAATTTCAGAGTAGAGATCGATCCCCTGAAGCAGGAAACCCGCTTGAGTAACAACCAAATGCCTGGCGCCATTGAAGTTCTGGCTGATAAAGAGCTGATCGTCACCTTCTCTGATGCCCCGGCCTGGGACAACAAATTCATCCTGGATGCGATCGCCACAAATCCCAGATGGCAGAGCGCCTCCTACCAGATTCGCGATGGCAATGTCTGGCAGGGCGAAAAGATCGCCAAACTGGACAGTAAAGACCGGGCCGCCGTTATCGTGATCGTAAACAACGGCAATCTACGTTTGCATAATGCAGCTACAGAATATATTACGGACAATCTGAGCCGGGGAGCAGGACTGCTCTATCAGGGCCTGCCCATAGAGCAACTGGCCGAATATCTGCCTCTGCAAAAATCAAATATCGCCACTCCCTATCAGGGCTTTGTGCAGATCTCACCGGATGCCTCTCTTTATGCCATGCTGAATCCTCTCTTATCTGAAATCTCCAAATTGCCTCCACTGGACTATTATTACTTGAGCCCTACCGCCGGTGCGGAGATCCTGGCCAGTATGAACAACCCCCAAAAAACCCCAGGTATCGCCATCAAACACAGCGGGAAGAGCCGCAGCCTGGCCTTCAGCTTTCTCAATCTCTGGCGCTGGCAGATGCAAAGCCCGGGAGCAAGCTATCAGAAGATGATGGTAAACATCCTTACCTGGCTCAGCAACAAGGCTTTGGGCTCTTATAGCGCCATCTACCAAAGCAGCTATTTGCAGGGTGAAAAGATCCAGATCCGCCTGCGCGCAGAAGACGATATCCGCAGTAGCGATCTGGACAAGAACCCACTGATCACGATCTTCGATCCCGATGGCAAGGAGATCACCCGGGATTTCATGGTTCACGAAGGTGATGAATACAGCTTTGCCACCGAGCTGGGAGTGTCCGGAAACTATAGCTTTGAGATCCGTGAGCCGGATTCCCAAGAGAAAAGCACAGGCAGCTTTGCCATCTCCGAGACAGCGGCAGAAGAACGGGATTTTGATTTCAATCTGCCCCTACTCAGCTATCTGGCCTCCGAAAGCCGGGGACGGCTGCTGAACCTCAGCCAGGTGCAGGACTATAAACCCCTGCCCCCCACCCAGCGTGAACGCATCTCTCGCAACGAGATTGCTTTTTATAAAAAATGGTATATTATTTCACTGTTCGTCCTCAGCTTCTGTCTGGAACTATTTTTCCGCAGAAGATGGGGCCTACTATAAATCGTAACGTTGCCCGTAGCACTGGCTTCAGCCGGTGCGTCAAGCAATTAAAGGCCAGCGTTACAACAAATAAGGAGACTACATGAAATACCCATTCATCATCGCTATCCTGGCCCTGTTCGCAATCTGGTCCTGGGATTGGATCAAAGGACCCAAAAGCAAATTCAACCTCTTGGGCATCGCCTTCATCATCGGCATCAGCATCTTTAGTCTCGCCTTCTGGCAAAGCCGCCAAGCTGCCACCAGCCTGCGCGTGGTGGGATATTCCAGCAAACTCTTTGAATCTGACCTGGTGAAGTGGAACATCTCCCTACAGAAAATGGTGGGTACAAACGAATTGAACCAAGGCTATAAGGATATGAGCGCTGACATCAAAGCCTTTAGAGATTTTCTCGCCGCACAAGGCATCGCCCCAGATGAGATCAGCGTGCAGCCGATCACCAGCTATCAACGCTATGACAATAATGGTTATATGACAGGATACAACCTCTCCCAGAGTGTCTTTATCCTCTCGGAAGATCTGAATAAGATCGAGGATCTAGCGCTGAACCCGGATTTCTTTGCCGAACGGGGTATGGTGCTCAATGATTCCCGCCTGGAATACCTCTATACCAAGCTGCCAGAGCTCAAACAGGAACTGCTGGCCGCCGCCACCGAAGACGCACTGGCCCGCGCTACAGAGATCTCAGGCTCTGCCAAAACTTCCTTGGGCAAATTGCGTGAAGCCCGTGCCGGAGTATTTCAGATCACCGAACCGTATTCCACCGAAGTCTCGGATTATGGCATTTACAATACCGGTACCAAACAAAAGAGCATCAGCGTAACTCTGACCGCGTATTTTAATCTTAAGTAGAACGATTTGGCAATCCGCCTAGAGCCAAGCTCAATCCCACCGGATTTGCCTTTACCGAAAGCATAAGCGCCGCACGCTATTCAGCCACCCGGCGCTTATGCCTTCCATTTGCTTTCAATTTGTCTTGAACTCGAGTTGACTCGAAATCTCAAGTCAACTCGAGTCAAAGACAAATCAAACACGAGAGCACGGCACAGGAGTGGCTATACCGCCTTTCGCAAATTAGAGCCTAACTGAGAATTGTCTGTCATATACCACAATGCTTTAGTCCCTAATTTACGAAATATGGGCTAACAAATAGCAATCGAAACTATATTGAATATCTATAATTTTTCTTTCAAATCTGTAAACTGAATCTAACTCTTTTTTTTCTTCAATCCTCCAATCGGAACCATGCCGAGTATATTCTGGTAATTTTTGGGTTCCCTTACTATACTTTTGAGTAATTCTGCTATCTCACTGCTTTCTTGTAATCCGGGGATTGTCAATTTACAATCGAATTCTACTCTACTAACCCGACTTTACCACCCCCAGGGCAAAAACAGGTATTTTCGGCCTATTTCTCGGCATTAAAAGACAAGTATTATGAAAACTACATATTCATAAACGACTGTAAGAGAACGGATTAAGCATAT
>JAJBAY010000059.1 GCA_020532515.1 Candidatus Cloacimonadota bacterium
GGCACCCGGTCCATGAGTTCACCAGAGGATTGCATGATGATCTCCACCCCGGTTTTGATGATGTATATTGCCACCACCGCCCCGGCTGCAGGGTCCATCCAAAAGTAGCCCATTCTACCCAACACTATACCTGCGATCACTGCCACGGCAGCCATGATGTCATTCAAATGGTCGTTTGCCAGCGCGCGCAGGGTGGGATTATGAGTTTTCTGGTAAGATTGTTTGGTATAAAAGTACAGTCCCAGTTTTAGTACAAAAGTGCCAATCGCGATCACCAAAGCCAGAGTCGTGGCAGATCTGCCGATTTCGACCTGGGTGAAAAGCGCATAGACCTTATTGATGCTTTCCAGGAAGATGGTAATTCCCGTGGTAAGAATGAAAGCGCCCACCACGATGGCAGCGATGGATTCCAGCTGCCTGTGTCCATGAGGATGCTCCGAATCGGCAGGCTTTTTGGCCTGCTTCATAAAGATCTTGACCGCAATGTAATACACAGCGTCTGAAGTGGAATTCACCCCATCTGCCAGCAGCGCCGGACTATATCCCAAGATGCCGATACTGGTTTTGAGCGCAGCCAGGACCACGTTGCAGATCAGCCCCAGATTCACCGTCAAAGCGGTGACGCCATCACGATCCTGCATTATCTATCTCCATGATGTCAAAAAAGGTTTCATTAGGAAAGGTGGCGCGAATTTGCTGCCGAAAACTATCTGCGGCTATCGAGTCTTTGCCGATAGCGGTGGAGTTCAGCGCAAAAGCTTTGATTTTGAAAGGAATCAGGCAGCTCACCTGACAGCTTTTCAGGAAGCTCTGCAGATGAAGCTGGCTCAATTTAAGGCATTCAGGATGCCGGAAGATGATCTTGAGATCGCTTTTGGCCAGGGATTTGCCCAGCTTTTCATAGAGCTTGTCGGTGAAAGAAGTGGGAATATACAGCGCTTTGGTTTCGCGTTCCAAAAGCTCCAGGAGCTGCTTTTCGTGCTGGATCAAACTCTCGATTTTGCTGCTACGCCAGCGGGTTTTATGCTTGATCAGGATTTCATCCGCCCGCTTCAATCTCTTTTCTTCATAGCGGGTAAGTTCGGCCTGAGGCAGATCGCGTAGCATCATCAGCCGCTTTAGCTCTTCGGTAATCTGCTCTATACTGCCATAGCTGGCACCTACAAGCAGGATCAGAGCATCGATAGTATCTTCCATGGCGATGGATTTGCGGTCCAGAGAGCCATCCACCAAAACCTTCTCTGCCCCCAAAGCCCTAAACTGGGCTATTAGCTTACCCTGTTGCAACACAGAGGAAGGACCGGTGATCTGAGTTTTTAGGGGATGCAAAGCTTTGGCCAAGAACAGTTTGCGATTGTTATATGTGAGTGCAGAGAGCACCTGAACCCTGCTGCATAAAGCATCCAGACTCTGGGCATCGCAGCAAAATAGCATACCGGTTTGCAGGCTTACCTGCGGTTTATGAGTCATATAAACCAGGTCTTTTTCTTCGCCATCTATGCCGGTGGTCATCACGGCCCACTTTAGGGAGGGAAAATCCTTCAAGATCGCATTCAAAAGTGAGGTCTTGCCGGAGTTTTTACTGATTCCCACCAAGGCTAGGTTACGCGTAGCCCTGGCGGTAATCAAGTTCTTCATAAGCAATAGTTCTTAGGGTTTACGGCGCTGAAGCCTTTTGGTATCGGTGGGCTCGAGGCTGATCTTTTTGCCTTTCAGCAGCTTCATCACGCCTTCACTGCTCTCACGCTCTTTATTGCAGAGACCGCGGTAATTATCATCATCCAAAGCCTCAAAGCCAGGCTCGGTATAGCTGGTGATGACTCCTTCATAGTTCCGCAAAATTACGCGCCCAGGCATCTGGGAAATGATGTAATTCGGCATCACGGGAATCTTGCCACCACCGCCAGGAGCGTCCACCACAAAGGTAGGCACACAGAGGCCGCTGGTATGTCCACGCAGAGATTCGATGATCTCAATGCCCCGGGAAACGGGTGTGCGGAAATGGGCGATTCCCTCGGTGAGATCGCATTGATAGATGTAGTAGGGTCTCACGCGATTGCGTACCAGCTTGTGCACCAAGGCTTTCATCACGTCCACATGGTCGTTTATACCTTTTAGCAGCACAGACTGATTGCCCATGGGAAGTCCGGTCTCAGCGATCATAGCCAAAGCTTTGATAGAGAGCTCACTGAATTCCTGAGGATGGTTAAAGTGAGTATTCAGCCACACAGTGGGATATTTTTTCAAAACCTGCATCAGCGTCATCGTAAAGCGCATAGGCAAAACCACCGGTGTGCGAGTGCCCAATCTGATAATCTCAACATGTTCGATCGCACTGAGGCGACCCAAGATCTCATCCAAACGCTCATCGCCCAAAGTGAGAGGATCGCCTCCGGAAAGGATCACATCACGAATCTCTTTGTGATCGCGGATGTATTCTATAGCTCTATCCACGTTTTCTCTGGGCATGGGGGCATCGTGTTCTCCGGCCTTTCTGCGTCTGGTGCAATGCCGGCAATACATGGAGCATTGGTCTGTGAGCAGCAGCAGCACGCGGTCCGGATAACGGTGAGTCATGCCAGGTACGGGAGAATCAGCATCTTCGCTGAGCGGATCTGCCATATCGATGTTATCGATCACACTTTCCTGAACGCGTGGTATGGCCTGCATACGCACGGGATCATTGGGATTTGAGTGATCGATTAAAGAGAGATAATAGGGGGTGATTGCCATCCGGAAAGAGAAGTCTTTATTGGCAAAGAGGGCTTCTTCATCCGGCAAAAGCTTGATATATTTACGCAGCTCTGAGGCTTCTGTAACGCGGTTTTTGAGTTGCCAGTGCCAATCAAGCCACTGCTCATCAGTGGCAGTACTGCGAATGTCGATAATGCTCATGAGAACTCCTTTAATCTGTGTATCTTTCTTGGAAGAGCTTCATCAAGACTGGGTTGCGCCGCAGAAGATCCAGCGAGATCATGGCATGATTCTTGGCATAACCATTGCCCAGAATCATATCCACGTCGGCTCCGATGCCTTCTGCGCCCAAAGCGGCTTTGGTGAATGAAGTTGCCATGGAGAAAAAGTAGATCAAGCCACGATCGCGCGCGGCCATAATGCTTGGCAATTCAGTATCTTCTATATTTACCACGTTGATCACCACATCTGCCATCTTGCCATCGGTGAGTCGTGATACTTCTTGTTGAATCTTGATGGCATCCGTAGCGCCGGCGATGATTACTTCATGACAGCCGGTTGCTTTGCAAGTGGGGATGTAAGCAGGATTGCGCACCACGCCGATCACCTTTCCGGAGGCTCCAGCGCGTTCTCTGGCCACAGCATTGCAGAGGACTCCGCTTTTGCCATTGGCTCCGATGATCACGACGTTGTCGCCTGGTTTTACCAGCCTTTCAGCCTGAGCAGGGGCTCCAGCCACATCGAGTACGGAGAGGGCAAGGTTTTCGTCCATATCATCTGGCAATTTGGCGTAAATCCCACTGGAGAAAATGATGGCCTGGCCTTCGATCTCCACCTGATCTTTGTCCAAAAGCACTTTATTGACTTTTCTAATCTTAAGAGGAGTAAGCGATAGCGACACCAGAGAGGCCACCTTGTCCCCAACCTTGATTTCGTCTTTCATCTCAAAGTTGGGACCAATCGCGGCTACTCTTCCGATCAACATGCCGCCACTGCCGGTATCTTCATTTTTGTGTTTGCCAGTGCGGTTACAAAGCTCAATCGCATGTTCTGCAAAGGCCTTTTCCAGGTCCTTGTGTCCTTGAGCGACAAGCTTGTTTTTGATCTGATGAAAGGATGCACTATCCACATTCAGACGAATCACGTCCAATAAAAGTTCATTGTCCCAAATCTCGGACATATCATTATTCAGCACTTTTGCGGGTTGTGGCAAAACGCCTTTGGGTTCGATCACACGATGGGTGCCATAGCGGCATCCTCCTGTTTTCATAATTCCTCCCTAGGTCTTATCTATCATATTTTTTAAGTATTTCGCTTAGTCTTTCCATTATTTTGTTAAGGCTGATTATGTCAATGAGAAAGTGGAATTCAGCTCAAAATCCAGATTAGCTAAATTTACAGTGGCATTTTGTTGTTTTTTGACGGTTTTTACTTAGCTTATAGTAAATAGCTAGCTTAAAGGAGAAATAATGTCCAAAGAAAAAACTGAATCTCAAAACAAGAAATCAAAAGTAAAATATCTGGTGGTGGCAGCTCTGGTTGTGATCATTGTAGCGCTTATTTTGATCGTTCCCAGATACAAGAAATATCAAAATGAAAGACGGGCAGAAGAGATTTATAAGGCCCTGGATAAGCTTCATGCCTATGTAGATAATTACGTGAAGGTTAATGACAGCGCCAGCGGTTTTGACCTTGAGAAAGCTCTGGTTGAGCTTAAATTCAAAGATCATGTTCTGAAGAACTGGGAATTTGCCATAGCCTGGAAACCAGCGGTGATCTATACTAGTCAGATGATGGAAAAGCTCAAAGATGTAGAGATTAATGAATATATCTATGTAGCTCCCTACAAGATCATTATGGCTGTGGCTACATCTACAAATCCCGTGGGAGAAGGCAGGAAACTCTGGTTTGATGGGGACAAAAATACCTATCATGGCTTTGGTGCAGACGATAGCATAGAGCCGGATTGGCAGAGGATTTTCCCCAGTCCCTGATCGACTCTTCAGAGCCTGATAGCTATCTAAAAATCAATAGATAAAGAGCTGCTTGAGATCGTCCATATTCATGGTCTTGAGCACGGTACTACCGCCTTCGATCACTTCGTTGAAGAGCTCGATCTTGTTTTGCTGCAAGGCCATAATCTTCTCTTCCACTGTGCCTTTGGTGATGAGCCGGAAGACCTGGACTTTCTTGGTCTGGCCAATGCGGTGGGCGCGGTCTATTGCCTGATTTTCCACCATGGGATTCCACCAGGGATCGTAGATGATCACCGTGTCCGCAGCGGTGAGATTGAGCCCCGTACCGCCAGTCTTTAAACTTATCAAAAACAGCCGGATCTCCTCGTTTGTTTCAAATTCCTCTATCGGGCTTCTGCGGTCTTTAGTTTTGCCATCCAAGTAGCTGTAGCGGATACCGCGAGCATCGAAGACATCACGCATAATGTGCAACATCTTGACAAATTGGGAAAACACCAAGATTTTATGTCCTGCCGAAATGGAATCCTGAACCAGCTCCACCAGCAGCTCCAGCTTGGACGAAAGCTCCAGAGTGGGCAGCACATCGTCATTCGCCAGATGCGGGTGATTACAGACCTGACGCAGCTTCGTAAGCGCTGCTAAAATATGCACATAGCTCAGCTCTTCCTGATTTTCCGGCATCAGCTTTCTCTGCACACTATCCAAAATCTGCAGATACAGCTTTTCTTGCACGCTGCTCATCTTGCACCAGGAGATCTGCTCCTGTTTATCCGGCAATTCCAGTAGAACTTCTTTTTTGATCCTGCGCAAAAGAAATGGCGATACTGCCCTGTGCAGAGAGAGCTTAGCCGTGCGATCATCATCCGGACTGAGGTACAATTCCTTGAACCTCTTGAAGCTTCCCAAGTAGCCTGGCATCAGGAAATCCATGATGCTCCAGAGCTCGGTAAGGTTATTTTCGATGGGTGTGCCGGAGAGGGCGAGGCGGTGGTTTGCTCTCAATTTCTTGATCGCCGAAGTGCGCTGGGCGGAAACGTTCTTGATGTTTTGCGCTTCATCCAGCACGATCCATTCAAAGTGCATGGTTTTCAGCAGCTCAAAATCACTCAGCACCATGGAGTAGCCGATCAGAAACAGCCTGATATTGGGACTACTCAGCAGCTCTATGCGGTTGGCCTTGTTGCCTTCCACTATGGCATAAGGGATGTTGGTATGAAATTTCTCGATCTCGGCAGCCCAGTTATAGGTGAGCGTTTTGGGGCAAATCACCATGCTGATGGTACCTTCCGGAGCACTGAGGATCATGGTCAAAGCTTGAATGGTCTTACCCAAGCCCATTTCATCGGCCAGAATGCCGTTCAGATGATAGTGCTTCAGCATTTTCATCCAGGCTACACCGGATTTTTGGTAGCCTCTCAGGATGCTTTGCAGATAGTGAGGCAGGACCAATGGTTTGTCCAATTGGCGCTCATGCAGATCGCGGAACATATTTTCCAGATACTCGTCACCCATCACACGGAAGGCGGAGTTTTCTTCCCGCAGCCTTTGATAATAAGGCAAATTCAGCATCCGGGCCCGATATACATCATCCTTGTCTTTTTGGCTTCTTGAAATCAGCCCTTCTACTTCGTGAAATACCTCAGGGTTGCTGATGAAATACAAGCGTCCATCCACAGTATGCAAAAATTCTTCTGAAGAGCGGAAATAGCGCTTGAGCTCTTCGTGCGTAAAGCTAAGGTCAGCATGCTTATATCTCACTTCATAGCTGAACCAATCGATGTCTTCACTGCGCTGAACATCCAGCTGGACTTCCAGCTTGATCTTGGTGATAAAGTTTGAGCTGAGTTCATCATCTATCACGATCTCCCAATCCTTGTCGCTGAGATGGAAGATGGCTGCTTGCAATTCGTTAAAGGCAGAGCTGGCATAGACTAGGCGCGCGTGTTGCTCCAATTCATCGATCTGCGGCTCTGGCAATTCCGCGAGTAGCTGTTGCACTTTTTCCATGAGATTGTGCGGCAGGTAAAACCACATTTTATCATCGGGATCCGCACCCTTGTAAGAGGTATATACCAAGGGCTTGAAGTACTTCAGCATCGACAGGGGAATCTCGTACTCATCATCATAGATCAGCGAGCCCTCGATCATGATTTCATCTCCCATGGGGCGGATGTAGAGCCGGCTTTGGGGAACGGAATTAATAATGGGAGGCATTTCGATGGAAGCATCAAAGTCCAGGTATATCTCCCGTTTCGAGAGCTCACTGTGCACGATGCTGCGATAATAAATGAGGTCTTTCTCCCCCATCACCATCTGCTTTGCAAAGATTTTATCGATCACGTCATTGTGGAAAGGCAGCCAGAGCTTGTGCACCCTATTGCGGAAAAACAGCCAGGTGGGATAGCCGGCATACCAGATGGACAGCTCATCTACCAGGATCGGAGACAGACTAAAAGCCTTTTGCCCGGCAGGCTCGATCCTGAGCACCAAGGGGTAAGGCTTTGGCGCAAAGCTGAGTTCTTCGCCGGTTTCTTTGACCAGCACCGTCTGTGCAAGAGTCTCAAGGCGTCCCAAAAGCAGAGGAAAGTGTTTTTTATAGACAGACCAAAATTGCCCTTTGGCACTGTAGGCAGCGCGATTTGCATCCAACCACCGAAACAGAGCCAGCTCGTAATCATCCAGCACTCCAAAATTGGCTTTGACCTGCAGGCTCACATCGGTTGAATCTTTCAAAAACTTGAGCAATTCCGGCATATTCAGGCCAGCATAAGCTTTGTGGTAAACGCGGATTTTGTCTGTTTCGGGGTTGTAAATACCCTCGAGCTCCAGCGCTGCCTGATGAGAAATATTCAGCCAGGAAACGTTGCCCCGCAGGGTATCGCCATCACAGGTCTGCACCAGATCTTCTTCCAAGATATCGTCCGAAAGATAGTGATAGCTATAACGCAAGAGCGAGAGATAGTGACGACAGGTTTCATCCTGCCCACACTCCGCACAGCGATAGCGGATAATCCGCTCTGAACTGGGATCGTAAAGAACTTCTACCCAAGCGCTAAAATAATCGCGTTTCTGAAAGGTGGGGAAAAAGCGCAAAAGGACGTTTCCTGCTTCATCCACTGTGTGCCAGTGCCACAAATCCCCTTCTGAAAGCGGGATCACTGCATGGTTAAAGTACCAGCTGTTAGAGCGTTCGTGGTAATCTTTGCTGAAAAGCCGAGCCATGATACATCCTTTTATGTTAATCTGATATTAGATATGAGAACTCAGGTTTTTTGTCAATGTATTTATGCGCCTTATTTGTTTTAAGCCCTTGTAATCCCTCAAATAGATGAACTATAACAGGCGATATTAAGGGCTTTATTTGAATAATTAGCTTGGGATTTTCTGATTCAGATTGCTATTACCTATCTATCAGATTTTCTCAATCTACTACAAGCTAGTCATTCTTGGCGTCTTCTTCCCTTGTAGAGGACACTGAGACTCGAAGCACACGCCAGCCTTTAGGCTTCATCACGCGTCTGATTTGCCTTCGACTCGAGATGACTCGAGTGTTCGAGTGAATTCGAGTCGAAGACAAGTTAATGTCAAGTCGGTGAGGAAGGCGTTTAACAGGAGCTGAAGGGGTGAGAAAGAGTTTTCTGAAATAAACGCGCTGTTGCAGGCGGAACGGATTCCGCCGCTACGAGGCTTAGTTCATGACTGGCAGGAAGATGCCGATGAGAGCGGCAAACAAGAGCAGACCAGCAGGGGCAAGATAGAGCCAGACACTCAGGCTTTTTTTGCGCTCGCTTTCACCCAGGCAGATTCTGAGACCTACATTGAAGATGGCCCAGGAGATCACAGCCAGCAGTAACATCAGCAGGCCAAAATACAGGTAATATCCATTCCCCAGCAAGGCTGTGGCGATAAGGAATTTGCTGGTAAAAAGCGGAGAGGGAGGCAGACCGATGATCATGGCAGAACTGATCAGCCACAACCAGGCAGTGCCGCGGTTTATCTGCAGGAGGCCACTTGTGTTCTCGTAGTTTTTATCCTTGTAGATTTCCAGAGCGTTTCCGGCAGTAAGGAAGAAGGCCGCTTTGATGAGAGAATGCCCCAAAATGTGCAGTAATCCAGCGTAACACGCCACTCCACCGCAGCCAAAAGCGATCATAATCAGGCCCATGTTCTCGATGGAAGAATAAGCCAAAAGGCGTTTGTAATCCTTGGTTCGGAGTACAAATACTGCCGCGATAAATACAGACAGTATGCCCATCAGCAGATACAGCTCTTGAACCAAATCTCCCATTCCGCTTTGGCGCATGAGTTTATCCACTCTCAAAATAGGAATGAGAGCTATATTGAGCAGAGCTCCGGAAAGCAATGCCGAAATGGGAGCAGGAGCTTCGGAATGAGCATCCGGCAGCCAAAAATGCAGAGGAGCCAAGCCCATCTTGGTGCCGAAGCCGATCAGAATAAATACAAAAGATATCTTGAGCCAAAACGGTGAGATCGTGCTGAGGTCTATCTTTGCGATCAGCAGAGTGGCATGTTCGGGCTGAGCGATTACCAAAAGCAGGATTCCGGCAAAAGCCAGAGCAATGCCGACGCTGCAGATAAAAAGATATTTCCAGGCTGCTTCGAGGGATTTCTTGCTGTTCGAATAGCTGATCAAAAGCGCCGAAGAGATGGTGGTGGCTTCCACAAAGACCCAGATCAGGCCCAGGTCTTTTGCCATGGCAGCGCCATCCATTGCCATCACAAAAATCATCAAAAAGATGCTGTGAATGCGATAGTTTTTGATCGTAGAGCTATCTTTGTGCCCCAATCGGTAAAAGGCTGTGGCAGCATAAAGCACGCTGAGGATGAGGTAGATAAATAGCCCCAAATCGTCCATACCCATCAGGCTGCCACGCTCGATATAAGCACAAAGGCCCAAGCCACTATGGATCAGGGCATGAAAGAGCACCAAAAGGTCTATCTTGCGGCGGGAACTGATGACCAGGCTAAGCACTATGGCCAGTACGGGAAAGGCAAACAGCAGTATAGCGTTCATCAATCTTCCCTCAAGGTTTCAGGACTATCGTCTTCGTCGAAAGTGGAGCGAATGCGTTTGATGAAAAGCACGGCGATGAGCACCGAGAGCATGATATCCAAGGACACGCCCAGGCTCACGATGTAAGGAAGCTCGCTACCCGCAGAAAGCGAAAGCAGGAAGATGCCATTTTCCATGATGAGATAACCCATAAGGTGGGTAATGAGTTTTTTATTGGCAATGATAATAAAGATGCCTTTGAGGATGGTGGCAAAAGCAATACCGAATTCCAGCGGAAAAAGCTTCACCGACCAAGCCGGTGCTGCGGCTACCAAAGCGAAGCTCAGGATGAAGATCAGGCTCATCAGGGCCAGAGAAAAGAAGTTTGAAACCGAGGCTTCCACTTCGCGGCGCATTTGATTGTGCTTCATGGTGTCATTAATAAACCAAGGTATCAAAATGGCTTTGAAGATGAGAGTTTCCAGGGCAATGGTGACAAAGCTGAGCCAATTGAGCTGAGTGGTTTTCAGCAGCGTGATGCCAAAGAGGATAATCCCCTGCATCACCAGGATTTTGATAATGGTGCCCAGCATGTTTGTGATCGAAGCCCAAACCAGACTGAGGCCAAAGATGACTATGAGTATTTCCAACATTACCAAACTCCCATGTTTATGGCGAGCAGAACCGTGAGAGTGAGCAGTGCGATGCTGAGGGGGACCAGCACCAGCTCCAGATTGCGGTTCATCCTAAAGCGAGCTATCAGAGATTCCAAGACTCCGGTGAAGATGTAAACGACTGCCAAAATGAGCAGATACCAGAGAAAAGAGCCACCCGCCGGAATGATAAGATGGCTGATCAAAGAGGCATAGATAAACATCTTAAGCGCAGAAGTGTAATGGATGACAGCCAGAGAAAATCCGCTGTAGTCCAGGACCATCACTTCGTGGATCATAGTGAGTTCCAAATGCGTGGTGGGATCGTCAAATGGCACACGGCAGCTCTCTACCAAGAGGATGATATACAGGGCAATCGCGATAAACAGGCTGGCAAAGGCATTCCAGATTCCGCCAGACAACAGATTCTGCAGGGCGAAGATGCTGGACAAACTGCCGCTGCCCACGCTGATGATGAGAGCCGCTATAATCAGGAAAAAAGCTGGCTCCAGAAAGGAGGTAAAACTCAGCTCTCTACTGGTACCCATGCCCTGAAAGCTGCTGCCGCTATCCATGGCCGCCAAAGCCATGATGCCCTTTGAAAGAGTAAGCAGGTAGATCATAAAGATAAAATCTCCCTGGAAGCTCAGTACACCGCGGGCGGAAAGAAAGGGCACGAAGAGGGCTGCGGTAATGGTTGCTGCCAGAGAAAGCACGGGGGCTATCCTGCTGATGATGGTGGCGTTTACGCTCAGAACCTCGTCTTTTTGCAGGAGCTTGAGGAAATCGCGCTGGTTTTGCCAGATGCTTTTGCCCTTGCGCCCCACCATGATGGCTTTCACCCTGTGGATAAGTCCCAAAAACAGTAAGGGGAAGAAGATGATGCAGAGGATATTTATCATCTGAACCCCACCACCCAAACCAGCACAATCACCAGGAAGGTCAGGCCCCAGGCTATATAGCTGTTGGTTTTCCCATTGTGCAGGCCTGAAAAAAGTAAGAGAAATTTCGAGATCCCCCGGCTAACGGGACGCACAATGATGTCCCAAACGGCATCCAAGTGTTCCTCGTCGTACTCCACTTTGGTGGTAAAATCTCCCTCTTCCTTGAGGTGCCGGGTCTTCTTGTACATAAAGGGCTTCAGAAAGTAGGCCAGCGGCTGGACATAAGTCATGGAGCTGGATTGCATACGGGGAGATACCTTGGGGTAAGCGCAAGCCCAGGTGGCTCCGAGCTTTTCTTTGACCAGCAGCTTGCGGATTACATAAAGTAGAGCAAACAAGGCAATCAAAATCAGATATACATAAGTGATCTGCAGCATAAGCGCTTGAAACTCTGCAAAATACCTCATATCGAGACCGAACCAGCGAATCAGCGGCTTTACAAAACGCAGGGCGACATTGGGGAAAATCCCTGTAATCAGAATGGCCAGGCTGAGCACTGCAATCGGCAAGCGAATACCACGCCCCAGTTCACGGGCATTTTCTGCAGCGGGAGTGCGAGGGCTGCCCAAAAATACTATGGCATAGATGCGGATGAAGGCTATGATAGCCAAAGCTCCGATGAAAGCCAAAGCGCCCAGAATCAACAGACCCGGAAGTATATGGCTCAGATGAACGGCACCTGGCACTTCGAACATAGCCTTGAAAATGGTGAATTCACTGATGAAGCCACTGGTGAGAGGCAGAGCGCAGATGGCCATGATGCCAATCAGGGTCAATACCGCGGTGTGGGGCATGCGTTTGGCCAGTGCACCCATTTCGTCTATATCCAGGGTTCCAGTGGCCAGCAGGATATTGCCGGAGCTATAAAAGAGCTGAGCCTTAAAAATGGAGTGGAAAAAGATGTGTAAAAAGGCACCGGTAAAGCCCAACATCGCCATATTGGGCAGATTTGCGTGCAGGCCCAAGAGTCCAGCGCACACACCCAGACCGGCAATCCCCACGTTTTCCACTGTGGAATATGCCAATACGCGCTTGAGATTACGTTCGTTCAGAAGGTGACAAACCGCCCAGAAGGCAGAGATGGAAAAGACCAGGCACAAGATACCGATCTCCATAAGGCTGAAGTGATTCGTGCAGACAATCAACAACATACCGTAAAAGCCGGTTTTGACCAGCATCGAGCTCATGATCCCGGACACGTGAGATGGCGCTACAGGATGGGCCTGAGGTAGCCAAGAGGCAAAAGGGAAGATACCGGCTTTGAAGGCAAAACCTATGAGAATGAGATACATAGGCAGCGAATTCATCTTCTCGAAGCCGCTGAAATCAAAGGTGCCGGATTGGATGTAAGCCAAAGCAAAACCGGCAATCAGAAATGCTGCTCCTACCTGCATGGTGATCAGATAATTGAGTCCAGCTTCCAGATTTTCGCGTTTAGAAAAGAGCACGCAGAAGAAGGAGGAAAGGCTCATCAGCTCCCAAATCATCAGGAAGATCAGGCTGTGTCTGACCCACAGGAGACCGTGCATGGTAAGGCCCATCACGCCCAGCCAGAAGAGGTGCGAACGCAAGGCCTTACTGGGATGCTCTTTTAGATAGAAGTGGCCGTAAAACATGCCTATAGGCAATCCCAGAGAAAAGATCACGCCAAAGAAAGC
>JAJBAY010000060.1 GCA_020532515.1 Candidatus Cloacimonadota bacterium
CCGATATGGATGATTTTCTGGAAAAGCAGCTAAAACGGCTTCAGACCGATCATATTGACTATTATCTCTTGCACGCCTTGAACAAAAAGTCTTGGAATACTGTGCATGAACTGGGTGTGCTCGACTTTTTGGAGCAGGCCAAAGCCTCTGGCAAGATCCGTTATATCGGCTTCTCTTTTCATGATGACTACGATACCTTCGCCAATATAGTACAGTCCTGGGATTGGGATTTTACCCAGATCATGCTGAACTATCTGGATACCGACTATCAAGCCGGGCTCAAGGGCTTCAGATTGGCAGTGTCCAAAAACATGGGCGTCATCAGCATGGAGCCTCTGAGAGGCGGGAAACTGGTCCATCACATTCCCCCTGAGGTCGAAGAGGTCTGGGAAAGCGCCAAAAACACGCAAAGTCCGGTGCAAAGAGCCTTGACCTGGGTGTGGGATAAGCCAGAATGCACCTTGCTGCTTTCCGGAATGTCCAGCCTGGAGCAAGTGCGCCAGAACATCGAACTCAGCCAGAATGCCGAGGCGAATGTCCTGAGCGACGCTGAGCAACACATCTATAGCAAAGCCCGCGAAGCCTATCTGTCCCGCATTCCCTATCTCTGCAGCGAATGCCGCTACTGCATGCCTTGTCCTTATGGAGTGAATATTCCGGCAAATTTGGGGCAATACGCTGAAGCACTGATGTTTGAGGATAAAAACAGCAAAGAAGCCTATCTCAGCTTTATCCCAGAAAAAATGAGGGCAAATCAATGCGTAGAGTGTGGCGAGTGCCTGTCCAAATGCCCACAGCAGATTGATATTCCCAAATGGATGCAGACGATCAAGGAGTTTTTCAAAGATTGAGAACATCAGCACTCCCCTATTGTAAGCCCCATGAGGACAGTGCTTCAGATAGCAAAGAGATATTTGCGATCCCGGCCTGAGCCATAGCTCTCACCTGTACCTTGAACTTACGTCTAACGGACTTTCGACTCGAGTTGACTTGGGATTTCGAGTCATCTCGAGTCTAAGACCCGTTAGAACCGAGTCCACAGCAAAGGTTGGAAAAGGCTGAGGAGCTGGCTTTCTATCTGAGCTATCATCGGATATGCTGACTCTGAGAAAAGTGATGCCTGGACACTGGTGATGGCTAACACGTTATTTTATGATATGATAAGAGCTAAATTGTTCGCTGTTTGGGCAAAGCCTGAGCAATACAGATATTTGTCTCGTCCATATTTGCATTATACTTTATATAGTTACTAAAAAAGAGGTTCTTTATGCCAAAGATAGATTTCATCCTGATCACCGATATTGGTTCTACTACCACCAAGGCCATCCTGATCGACAAAGCAGCGGCCAAGCTGCTCGCTATAGCGCAGGCTGATACCAGTGTGGAAAAACCCAGAAACGATGTGAATTACGGAATATATAGTGCCACTGTGGCTGTGGAAAAAAGCAGCAAGATCAAGCTGCTGGATAGCAGTTCCAGGCCAGACAATCCCATATTCCTGTCCAATGTGAAGTATCTTTCCACCAGCAGTGCCGGTGGAGGCCTACAGATCTTGGTGGTGGGGCTAACTCTCTTTGATAGTGCCAGCAGCGCCAAACGGGCAGCTTACGGAGCGGGAGGGGTGATCCTGGACGTCTTTGCCATCGATGATAAACGCAGCGCGCTGGATCAGATGCTGAGCATGCGCAATCTGCGTCCAGACATGATCCTCTTATGTGGAGGAACAGATGGCGGCGCTGTAGCTTCTGTGCTTCGTCTGGCCGAGATTTTGCGCATTGCCAAGCCTCTGCCGAAGTTTTCCACCGAAAACAAAATCCCCACGATCTATGCCGGCAATAAGGACGCCTCTCACATGATCAAGCGCATGATCTCGCAAGACTTTGACCTGTATGTTTTACCAAACCTGCGTCCCGCCCTCGATGTAGAAAATCTGAGGCCCACCCAGGAGAAGATCCAGGAACTCTTTATGGGAAACGTGATGGAGCGCGCTCCGGGCTATAGCAAGCTGAAACAGATAGTTAACCAAAACATCCTCCCCACTCCCGCCGGTGTGCTGAAGTCCATCCTCAAGCTCAGAAACGAAGAAGGGCAAAACCTGATCGCCTTTGACGTCGGCGGCGCTACCACAGACGTTTTTACCCGCATCAATAATCACTATCAACGCACCGTGAGTGCAAACTTGGGCATGAGCTATAGCGCGCTGAATGTGCTGAAGGAAAGCGGCATAGACGCCATCAAAGCCTTCCTGCCAGACTCCATCACTGAAGCTGAGATTCGCAATTATATTGGGAACAAGACCCTTTATCCCACCACCAATCCGCAAAGTCAAAAGCAATACCGCATTGAGCATGCCTTGGCCAAATGCGCCCTGAAGCTCTCCTTTGTACAGCATCAGCAAATGCATTTTAATACCGAGAAAGTGGGCTATCTGGAGGCAATCAAGAACAGCACTCAAGACAAGTATCAAGAGAAATTTGAATACATTGAAAATGAAAGAAAGCACTCTTTTTACCCCAGTGATATAAATCTGGTGATCGGTGCCGGCGGAGTCTTTGCCCATGCTGAAAACCAGATGCAGTGCATCGATATCCTGATCTGTGGTTTCAAGCCCAGTGGAGTCACAGAATTGGCCATAGATCGCGATTTCATCAGCCCGCATCTGGGAGTCCTCTCGGAAAGCGATGAAGCCTTGGCGACAAAGCTTTTAGCTGAAGATTGCCTGCTGAATCTGGCGATTTACGTTCGCCCCCTTTTTCCTGGAAAGAGAGGTATGCCAGTAGTGGAGGCCTTGCTGCCGGGTGGGCAGAAAATAAACCTGCGCAGCGATGCTTTTCAAATGATCGAAGCCAAAGCCTCCCAAACCATAACACTTAGGGCTGCCAAAAAGTGCTTTATCAATGGCGAAGAAACCGTCCGCACCGTGACTACAGACCTGCCCATCATCATCGATACCAGGCTCTCCCGGGATAGCTACCACTCTGGAGCAGAATCCCTTTTGAACCTGTATCCCCAGGATGCACCTGATCTGGTTTTTGCCAATGACAATGAGGCTACCAGCGGTGAATTTGTCCGCGAGATAGAGCTGCCTTACAGTGGCGATATTCTGGCCTCCGAAGCCCAGAGGGTGAACCCTGATGATATAGTGGCAGTAAACCGCTATAATCCGCCCCGCCTCTATGTGATCCAAACCTGCTCCTACTGTCCGGATGCGCCTGAAGAGCAGATTCGTCAGCACCTTCAAATCCAGACCGGTGACAGGATCGATTTTGATCAGATTCTGATGACCGCCCTACCCAAAAGCCGCAATAAATTGCCCTTCAAATCCCCAGTGCGGGGCAAAGTGGAATTTATCGATTACCTCAGCGGCATCGTGGTAGCCTCAGAGATTCAGGATTATAGCGCCAAGCCTGTGCAGGTAAAACTCGCGGAAAAAATGGCAATTCCTCCCAAAAAGATTAACTGGTATCTGAAAAAGAAAGTGGGAGACTTTGTCTATCAAGGCGATATGCTCGCGCAAAAGCTGGACACCTCCGGAGTGGCGATGGCGATATCCCCCACCACCGGTGAGGTCATTGCTTACGACAAAAAGACCGCCATCATGACGATTCATTACAAAGCCAAACCGCATAACTATCTGGCGCATGTGCCGGGGAAGATCAGCCGGATAGAAGCAAATAAGGCTGTGGCTATTAACTATCAGGGAAAGCGCCTTGATGCCAGCATTGGTTGGGGAAACACCGTGCATGGCAGATTGGAGTATAGAGCAGAACCCTCAAACACAGTGATTCCAGAGGGCAGCATCTTGGCCCTGGGCTACAGCCCTGATCTGAAGGAGCTGCAGCGCCTGATAGAGGACGGCGCCATTGGCATCATCTGCCCCTCTATCGACGAGAAAAACCTGGTGGAATATTTAGGGCTGGAACAGGGAGTGATCAATACCGGATTTGAACTCATCAAGGCTACTTTGATCCTGATCCAGGGCTTTGGTGAGATCCCGCTTACGGCCTCACAGAGGGAATTCTTTAGCAGTCAGAATGGCCAGCAATGCCTGCTGGAGCCTCATACCAGAATTCGCGCCGGAGTGCTAAGAGCCAGTGTGAATATCATGGCGCAAGACTGAGCTTTAGATCGGCCTCTGCATGCGCCATTGCCAATTCCCCAGCGCGGTGCCGGGGATATTCATGCGCGCATCAATGCCCAGACCTAGAATATCTTGCATGGGGAAGATCATTCTCTCACAGCCGGATAGGCGCGCTATATCGATGAGGATTTGATGGACATTGTCTGCATTAGGTAGTTCATATTGCGGCAAAAAGCGTTTGCAAAAGACGCTGAGATTCAGCCTGGAAGAAGAATTGGTGGAAAGCTCATTCCACCAACCCAAGGTGGTATTGTTATCATGGGTTCCTGTGTAGATAAAGCGGTCTGAGGGGAAGTTTTGCACATCCGGAACGCTTTCTTCAAAGCAAAATTGCAGGATAATCATGCCGGGCAAGCCCAGTGAATCCCGCACCTGGCAGACATCTTCATTCAAGATACCCAAATCCTCTGCGATAAACCTCTGGGTACCAAACTCCTCTTTTATGCTGCCAAAAAAGGCTTCCGGAAGGGCTCGTACCCAACCTCCAGTTTCTGCAGTTTCGGGAATCTTGTTCTCAAGGCAAGGCACCTTCCAGTAGTTTACATAGCCGATAAAGTGATCCAGGCGCAAGAGATCAATGAACTTGAGGATATGACGGAAACGTCTGTGAAAAAGCTCAAATCCATTGTCTGAAAGCCGATCCCAGCGGTAAATGGGATTTCCCCAAAGCTGTCCTGAAGCGGAAAAGGCATCGGGCGGAACCCCGGCCACGCTGAGCCTGCGTCCCTGATCATCAAGATCAAAGAATTCCTGATGCGTCCAGACTTCGGCACTTTCGTAGCTAAGATATAACGGCACATCGCCAATAAGCTTAATACCTTTCTGAATCAATACCTCTTTTAGGTGGGCAAATTGATCCTCGAAAATGGCCTGCAGGGCGGCAGCTTCCCGCACCAGTGGGTCATTCGCATATTCCTGATACAAGGCTTCAGAATAGGCGCGCTGCACATGTGGCCATTCGTACCACTTGTCATTTCCATTGAGTTCTTTGAGCTTCAGAAATGTGAGGTAAGGCTTCAAATGCCAAGCATTATCCTGGATATATTTGTCGATATCGTGAGACTCCAGATAGCGGCGGGCAGCAATAGTCAGCAAGTCTTCTTTCAGCTTACGCACGGCATTATAATCCACCATATCGTTGTGTGGAAGAGTGATAAGCTCTCTCTCTTCAAGCAGCTTATCATGTACCAAGCGCTCAGGGCTGATCAGATAAGGGTTCCAGGCAAAGGCAGAGATGGGATTATACGGAGAATTGCCATAACCGCAATGATTGAGAGGCAGGATTTGCCAGAACTTGTGGCCTTCCCGGAACAGATAGTCTGCAAAACGATAGGCCTCAGGCCCCAAATCCCCGATTCCATAGTCCGTACACAAGCTGCTGATATGCAGTAAGATTCCGCTTTGTTTCACTTTTGCCCCAAGATCTCGATAATGCCGAGATCCAATTCTAAACGTTTATCGATGGTGCTGCTCTTCAGCTTGTAATCTGTTTTGAGCAGGATATCCATTATATTCTCCAAGCCTTTAATAGAGTAATTCCTGGCAAAACCCAGGTACTCTCTACGCTGAGAAGGATAGACTTCCGCAATGTGCTTGCTGCTGATTTCGTTATCGGTGATATGCCTTGCCCGTAGCAACTGGATCTTCCAGAGATTATTGAAAAAACGAAACATAGAAAAGAGAACCTGCAGAGGCTCCCAATCCGCTTCCAGCATGAGATTTACCGCTTCCAGAGCAGTTTTGATTTGCTTTGCCCCCAAAGCCCGGAAAAAGTCTATCTGCGTTCCCGCTCTGGAGCCGCTGAGGCCATCCAGATCCTGCTCGGTGATTTGACGCCTGGAGCCCACCAACAGGTCTATCTTGGTCAGTTCGTTGGCTGCTGCGGCATAGTCAAGCTCAATGCGATTGGTAAATTCCGCCAGCGCAGCAGAGCTCATGCTCTTATCTATGCGCTTTAGCTCTTCCATCAGCCAAGTGCGCATTTCGCTGGCAAATTTGGGAGGATCGCAATTCACTGTGTGGCTGTTTGCTGCTATCTTTTTCCAGGTACCCAGGGTCTTATTGGCCTTAGCGGCCACAATAGCCAAAGTCTGAATATCTGAAGGTGAATCAAAATATGCCGCCAGCACCTCCAGCTCTTTCTTGAGAAAGGCTTCTGCGTTTCTGACGATCACGAGTTTGGAGCTGGAAAAGATGGTAAAAGTATCCAGATATTCACCAAGATCAGCGGCCTTGATCTCATCGCCATAGACGATGGAGATATCAATCTCGCCTTCACGCTTCAAAGCGCGTTTGATCTGATCCAGAACCTTGTCGATCAGATGGGCATCCCTGCCCTGGATGAGATAGTTTTGCCCCAGGCTGGGCCTGTGTGAGGCAAACGATAGAGCGTTTATAGTCTCAGCCATTATGAGAACAGAATAAAGCTAATTGAGACGAGCGCGACCACCCACACATAATAGGCAAAATACTTTAGCGAGCCTGCCTGAATGAGGCGAATGAGGGCAGCAATAACCAGATATCCGGCCAGGAACGAGGCAAAGAATCCCGCCAGATAGATGCCTAAGACACTTTTCTCAAGGGACATCAAGGCTGGTAATTCAAAGATATTGGCGGCCAAAATGGCCGGGATGGACAGCAAAAAGGAGAAATGAGCGGCGTCCTTGCGTTTAATCCCACAGAACAGCGAAGCTGTGATGGTGGTTCCGGAGCGGCTGATTCCTGGAATGATGGCAAAGCCTTGAGCCAGACCGATTAAGGCAGACTTCAAGAAACCGGTATTCGAGGCCGGAGTTGAAGTGTTTTTCACGAAATCTGAAGCAAAGATCAGCGCTCCTGTGATCAGCAGCATGAAGGAGACAAGCAGCGGATACTGATACGCCGCCTCAAGCATGTCCTTGAAGATCAGGTAAAATACCCCCGTGACGAAGGTGGCTACGATCAAATAAACGATCAATGCTCGGTTCTTGCGATGTGGCTCACTATCGATACCTGGTTTCCAGCAGAAGAGCGAGCGGATCAGCTCCCAGATCTGTTTGCGGAAGAAGATCAGCACAGCCAGAAGGGTGCCCAGATGCATAAAGATCTCGAAAGTAATGTTATCCACACTTTCAATGCCAAAGAAATGTTGGACTAAGACCAGGTGTCCGGAAGAGCTGACTGGGATAAACTCGGTCAGCCCCTGGACGATGCCTAAAATGATTGCTTGTAGAAAATTCATAATATCTCCGGAACTTCGTATTCTCCCACTTCGGAGAGTGGGATCAGGGTAAATCCAGCCTTCTTGAGCCTGCTGATAAAGGCCTTCAAATACACCAGTTTATCACGGTTGTGACAGTGCGTGATTGCGATCACGTGATTCTGGGATTTTGAAAGCTGAATAATGCGATTCAGCTTGGCTTCCATGGTGGATTGGTTAATATTGGGACTATCCAAAAATATATCATTGCGGAAGGCCTTGATATGTGATTTCTGCGCGACTTGGTAAGCCACCGAGACGTTGGTAGTGCGGCTGTCCAAAAAGACTTTATTGTGTTCTTTGAGGGTCTTCATCACCGAGTTCATTACATCTGGATCAGTGGTTGCCAGGCTGCCCATGTGATTGTTTATCCCAATGCACTCCGGCATGTCTGTGATGAACTGCGTGAGAGTTTTCTTGATCTGCGCCTCTGTGTGTTGCAGCAAAATGGCATTCTTACCGGGATCGATTCTGGGATAGCCGATTGGCTCCATGGGCACATGGATCAGGGTTTCCCTGCCCTGGTTGCTGGCCTTTTGCCTGGTAAGAGCACTGTACTTCTCATCTGGGAAAATGGCAAAGCAGACCTGGGTATCCAAAGCTAAAAACCCATCTAAGAGCTCAGGGCTGATAGCGCCAAAATCATCCACCACGATGGTGATGGTTTGCTGATTTGTTTTGCTTTTGTAGATGCTGGAATCGTAATAAAGCACCAGGTGATACTCGTCCGAGAGAGCTTTTTGCCCAAAGATCAGGGTATGTTTATTGCTGTCGTCCATGCCTCTATGTAGCACAGCACCAGATCTTTCCAGCTCACCTTTGAAGATCATATTGGCATAGGTGAGGTCCATCAGAGAACGATCCACAGGAACTGAATACTGGATCACTTCTCCCGTCTTTTTACGCCGGATGGCACTTGCAGGCACACTCAGCTTATCAGCCGCCAAGCGGATGGCCAGATCAAGCTCAGTTTCCCCCGTTTTGGGTGTAGGCTTTGGCTTTTCAGGAGGCTGGGTTACGATAACAGGCTCTGCTATCTCTTCTATCACAGTCTTGGGTTTGGACTTGTCCTTCTTATTGCTCTTGTCCTTGGTCTTGAGCACATCAGCCTGCGCTTTAGTCTCCTTTGGGGGAGATTCTTTGCGCTCTATGATCTCTTTTGCTACCATATCTTGCAAATCTTGCGGTGCTTCCTGGGGTTCACGGATCAAGCCCCACATGATCACCATGCTTATGATGGCAGCCAGTAGGTACAGACCCAGACGTGGCCTGCGGTTTTTGTGTTTAATCCTTTTGGGTTTTGCTTTTGCTTTGGGCTTTGTTTTAGCTCGAGCTACTGTTTTCTTTTTAATCTTGGCCATGAGGCACCTGCTTTATCTTCATGGGATGTATGCTGTTATTCAGTTTTTGGCTGAGTACTATAATCGGGTAAAAAAGGAGGTTTGAGAGCATAAAGGCCGCGGCGAGCATAAAGAGATTAGCCAAAACCGAGCCGATTCCAGAGATAGGGATCAGTTCGATATCGAGCTTCAACCCTATTGAATGCTGGATGCCGGAAAGCACTGGGGTGATGAAGTATGCGATCACAATCAGATACAACTTCACTGCGGCAAAGACTACCACAGATATCATGACTGTGTATTTTGCGGCAGCCCAGGGGTTTTTGTTTGCCCAACCCGAGGCGAGCAAAATAGACCTCTTTTGTGAGTACTTTCTCTCTCGCAAAGGTTTCAGCCACATCGATTTCAAATAGTAATACAGGATCAAAAGCACTGTAAAGGCTCTAAAGAAGAACACCACGCCCTGTTTCAGCGGCAGATCAATTCTGTAGAAATAGCCCAGAAAGCGAGCCAGGATATAGTAAACCATGACTACGATAACGGACACAAAAAGCACCAGATGCAATTGGATCACCTTGTCATAAAACTCGGTAAGCAGCTTGGGATGGCTGCTGCGTGGCCCGGGGAAAACAAAGGTATATATTTTGAGAACCATAAAACATACATAGATCAGCAGAACCCCAAAAAAGGTAAGCGGCAGATAGTGCATCCTCACGCTCAAAAGTGAGGTAAAAGGCAAAAGAATGCTCTCGCTGGAGATCCAATACAGCAGAGTCATGGGGTACAAAAAGACCTGGATACCATTGTATTCAGAGCACATAGCCTTCAGTGTGAGCCGGAGATATTGCGATACTTTATTCATAGCTCGCCTAAAACCTTCGCACGAAGCCGGCAAAAAGGCTGGTGTCCTGTCTGGGTAAGCTTTTGAACTGCCATTTGGGAGAGCTCAGAAGATTCTCTGCTTTCAGATAAATCTGGGTCTGAAGATTAAGATCGTAAGCCGCATTGACGCAGATGTCAAGCAATTCCGGCAGGGGTTTTTGATAATGGTCAATAGCAAAATAGTGTTGATTGAGCCCCAGTCTGGCCTCAAAAGGAGGGCTCTGATAGACAAGGGTGGATTCCACCTTGAGCAGTGGAGCATAGGGCTGGCGAAGCCAATCTTCATTTGGCATATAGCTCAGGCTCAGCGCTATAGCTTGATCAAAGACGAGCCTGCCCTCTCCAAAGCTTAAAGATATTCCGCTCTCATTGCTGAAAACATCTGAGTAGTACAGTTCCGGCACCTCAGGATTGGGGCTGTCTCTTAGGGCTGGAGCATTGACTTTGTATTTTGTGATATTAGCCAAAAGGTATCTATCTAAAAAGACATTATCCCAAGGATGGGTATCTTCCAGCGCTATCTTCAGATTAAGCGGGATGGTGGTATTCCTGCGTGAGGCAGCCAAGCTCAGCCACCGGTATTCTTCCAGAAGCTCATAATAGTCATTACCTTGAGTTTCTGGACTATTCACGATGCTAAGCTGTTGATCGTAATTTGTGCTGTAACGCCAGTGAAAACCCGGCACGGGGAAAAAGCTGTAGCCATCCTGAATCACGTGGAGGCTGAGCTTATCCATTATACCCTGCTGCACTTCGATAAAGCTATGCAGCACCGGCTTTTGGCTATAGAGATAGAGCCGGTTGCCCCAAGTAAAACCCTCAAAATCCAGCAAACTCTGATGGCTAAAGCCCAGGCCACTGCTTTTGAAAGCTACACCGCTATTGTCCTGCTCAATCTGATATACGCGAATCTCATGTGACATCTGCCGGATATTCAGGTTTTTAAGCTCCAGTTTATCATGATAAGACGTCAGGGACGCCATCGTGTATTCGCTATCCAAACCCTTCATTTCTGTGTCAAAGTGCTTGAAGCTGAGCTCCAGCGCTTCCTTGTCGTCCAGGCCAAAATCCAAGCCCAGGCCTCCGTGATGAGAGTGCATATTCTGCTTGGGCAATCTCATCGATAGCGTAGCATTCACATTACTCACCGCTTTTAAGGCTGGATAGTACTTGTAGTAAGCATCCAGGCCCAGGCTGGTATCACCCTGCAGATGCAGATAATGACTGAAGCTTTTGGGGATCGGACCGCTCTGTGGCAGTTCCAGATAAGGCAGGGATGAGGGCACAAAGGCCGATATGCTATCTCTGGCAATGCTTTCCCTGCTATATGGCAGTGCCTTTTTGTAGAGAAAGATCTTGATCTGGCTGTCTCCGCTCACGTCAATATCAGGCAATACCTGAATCTGTGCCTGCAGTGCTGTCCAAAGCAGCATCAGCAGCAGAAGCCAGCGTTTCACCGGCTCTCCCCCATGTGCTCATTGATCTTGCTCAGCTCTGCTTCTGAGAGCAGAGCTCTGTAATCCAAAAGATGCATCTCGGCCTCTTGGCGCGCACCCAGAGCGAGGTAACTCAGGATCACATGCTGTGCACAGGGCCCCGTGATATCCTCATAATCCGGAAAGAGAATCATGGTCTTCTTAAAGTCTGCAATAGCAGCTTCATACTGCTCATTCATATATAATATCAAAGCTTTAGAGCAAAATGCAGTGGCATGATCATGCGGATTGGGGCTATCATTGATGATGCTATCCGCCCATAGCATTGCTTCCTCAAAGCGTGAATCATCAATCAATTGCGACAGCCGGAGCAATCTGGCTTGCGGAAGCTGATCTACATACTTTGCGCCTCGCGCCCAGATCTCTTCAAAGCTCAGATAATCTGCAGTTACAGATGCCCTGAGCGCCTCTTGCCACAGTGCAGGTCCGGGCTCCAGATCGAGCGCAGTTTGATACTTCGTAAGCGCCGCTTCGTATTCTCCCAGCTGAAGATCCACCTCAGCCCAGGCCAAAAGTGCCCGCAGATCCTGGGTGTCTTCATAAAGAGTGCTCAAAAGGGAATCCGCCTCTGTGTAGGCATTCAGCTTCAAGAAGCTCTGCCCCATCAGGAGTTCCACCTCCATCCGGCTTTCCTGCGGGAAATCTTCCCTCAGCTTTTCCGCACTGAGCAGCACGTCTTTCCACTGCTCGCCTTCGGCGTAGATTTTGAGAACGAGATAGGACAATTCAAAGCGAATAAACTCACTCTGAAAGGTATCTGCAAGCTGCGCCACTTGGTAAGCCAGGACGGGGTCATCCAGCCGGCGCAGGGTAAGCTCGATGCCGGTAAATACTTCTCCCAAAAGGGCTTGATCGGCAGCGTCGATCTGATTGACATTACGGAATCTGAGCAGAATGTTCTGATAATCACTCAAAGCCTGATGGTAATTTCCCATATTGTAATAGCTATTGGCGATGTCGGCCAAAACCGGCAGAAAGTATTGGGAATCCGGAAAGCTGTCCACAAATTGATCATAAAGCCTCAAAGCCAGATGGTAATCCCCTGCTGCATAGGCGGATTTCCCGCCCAGATAGAGATAGGTATCCGGGCTCTGTTTGCCCTTGAAAAGTTGCAGATAGATCTGGGTGGCTTCGTCATAACGCTTCATCTGATACAGACATAGGGCACGATAGCTCTTGGCTTCGGTGATGCGCAGCTCGCTTTCGGCAAGCTTTTCTGACTGGCTGAAATGCTTCAGAGCCTCAGCATAATCTTTGCGGTAAAAATTGATGTGCCCCCGCAAAATCAGGGAATCGTAACTGGGGCTGAGGCCTGCCAGGCTATTTTCGGCATCGCCATAATTACCCAGATAGTAAAAGACCTGCGCCACCCTCAGAGCGGCATAGGAATTCTGCGGCTCGGCCTTCAAGATGTCTTGAAAGGCCGCAAGTGCCCGGTTGTAATTTGCCAGATAGTAGTCCATTTCGGCCAGATAAAACCGGGCGGAAGGGGCAAAGCTGGACTCCGGATGATCCTGGATCAATTGATTGAAAGCCTTGTCTGCCAAG
>JAJBAY010000061.1 GCA_020532515.1 Candidatus Cloacimonadota bacterium
ATGTTTGAGAACGTATTGTTATTAAACGCAAAGTAATTTGATTGTGTGGGAGATGTTCCATCAGGATACCAAGAGTAAACACCATAGCCCTCGTACATGTTACTGGCAACCACATTTCCTGTAAAGGTTAAGCGGTTCTTGCCGTAGTAATCACTGAAATAGACGGCACCTTTGCGACATGACAGGAACTTGTTATTCGTAAGAATCAGATGAGCGTGCATATTTACAGAGCTAGTTTCGGAATCAGTTAAGAACTTAACTGCCGGTTTAGCTCCATTAGAGTGAGGTGTATCTGTTGCAAAAGTGCAGTCATTAAAGCGTAGAGTGTTCAGCTTTTCTATGTTTGCCACAAATACATCATCTGCTTCGTTTCTGCCTTTGTTGTTGTTAAAAAGGCAATTGTCAAAATCAATGTCAATGTCGCAGCCATTTCGCCGGGTATAGATAAATACAGCTCCTCCCATATCTCTGCTAATAGGATTTTCGATTCCGTCAGTGATAATGGTTTTGTTGTTAATAAACTCACATCCGGTAAACCGCGCTTGCCCATATAGGGCAACAGCCCCTCCTCCATTCCCATCCAGCGTATAGTTATTAGTAAATGTGCAATTTACAAATCTTGATGTATTATTGGTCTGAGAGGTTGCGCTGTTGCCGCTGACGAATACCGCACCGCCAGTTGCTTTCCCTACAAGCAAAGATCCTGGGCTAATTTTACCCACTCGATTTTGGTTAAATGTGCAATTAGTAATAATCGGTGCTGCTCCTAAGCATAATTCAATAGCTGCACCATTTCTATGAGTGCCTGTTCCGGTTAAGTCACAATTTGAGAAAGTAACATTGGAGATTAGGTCTTGATTGTCTATGCCCATCCCAGAAAGTTGTATTGCAGGTAAACCACTATTGGGATCATTGGTAATAATAACTCCGCTTTGTGATTGGCCTTGTAGTTTTATGTGTTTGTCTTGCCAGTTCAATCCGGAAACTGTATAGCTTCCATTTCGGATAGCTACCGTTCCTCCATTTCTTACTAAATCTATCGCCTCCGGTATGGTTGGCACATCAGTCGGGACAACAACGACATTTGGCTTGAGAGTAAGAACAATCGGATCAGGCGATATATAGTTTGTCCCCGTTTGGATACTAATATCACAAATCTGGATAGGAAGGTAATAGTTGCCTATATCAGTGATTGTGAAATCATATGTCCCTGGAGGAAGCCCAAACTCGAAAACTCCATTGTCGGTTGTAAGTGTTTTAGATACCCCATCATGACCTATTGCATAAATATGAATTCCAGAGTAGTCAGTACTGCCATTTACCAATTGGATTGTTTGATTGACAGAAGCATTAGGTGCTATACCATAAAGCATACTATGTTGGAGAGGATAATCATTTGCCGGGTTTATGGGTTGTAAACTCCAATACTCAAGTAGACGCCAATGCCTCCCCCAATTCACCAGATTCAACGTTGTATTCATATTTGTGGTTTGAAATCCTGTAATAATATAGGCATGTCCGCCCCAGACATCAGTCCTTTGACCATGATATTCAACTGGTCTATCCAGCCCTAATTGATTTTTTATCAAATTTATCCATGTTTCACTGGTATATGAACTTGCCTCTGCAAGCTGGCAATGCATGTTCAATTTTGTATAAGCCAACCCACCGTGACCTCCCGAAGACGCTGGCGAGGAGTATTGTATATGCACTAGAATTCCGCATGCAAAACTTAATGCAGCCTTATCACTATCGGTAAGGGGAATGTTGTTGTTATATTTATAAACAACCTCATCCAAATACCCGTTCAGATTAGTGAAATCAGGGAAATCGTGTATAGCTGCATCTAAGTCAATAGCACATTCAAAATTATAATTATTAGATGTGTATCTATCCGAGTCTACTAATGTATAGTTCCAACGCTTGTAGTAGTTACATATTTGAGCACATGCCGTTGCTACACAACCCACAAGGCTACGTTGATGATGCCCATCAATAAGATTATGGTTATCCCAAGGGCAATAATTATTATACGGTCCATTCCCGCTCCACTGAGGGGTTTCAAAACCTATGTCATGCTGTTCTGCAATGCTTATTATTTGATTGAGTATGGCATTCCATATGGGAAGCGTATCCGCATTGCTTCGGTTGTTATTTTTTGCATCTTCAATCTGGAGCGAGTACTCTAACAGCAAATCCTCAGCAGCTTCGTTTTGGAGAGGATAATTACTTTGTGTAGAAAATGCCAATATCGGAATACAGCTGTTGTCAGCCGATACAATTACAAAGCCGGGGTTGAAGTTTACCCTCCAATATGAAGGATTTGATATATTCGGATAAGCAACACAGTCATTAGATGTGTGGGGTTGCCCTGTTTGTAATTCAAGCCAATTTGTTGCGACCTGCAAAATAGTATCTTCTGGTACAGGGTTTGAGAGCAATAACGTTTGGGTAATAAAGATCCCTATCAATAAGACAAGCTTTTTCATGATATCCTTCTTTTTCTATAAGTTAAGGAGTCCCGAATATTGGTATGACTTTCAACTTATGTTTCCCATGTAGTTTTAAAGCCTGTAAATTGGCTTTGCATCACACAATTTATATCCTGCTTCATCCCCAAAAAGGACTCCACCTATTAAAACTGAAGATCACGAGCCGTTGCTAAGTCAATTATAAAGTGCATTCATTATAGTCTAAACTCAACAATGCCACTAAACGCAATCTTGATTTTCATGTCAAGCACAATTTCTGCAGCCTTAACTCGATTTGTCGGGAGACTGTTCACTTTTCGAAATCAAGCTACGCCGCTTCCTTCACTGTAGCATAGAATAAGTGGGCGGTCTGTGTACCGCCTTTGAGTCGTGGAGAGAGTAGGAAAAATCCTCTTATCCCTATGCCATCTGTGCAGCATAAGCAATGCAGGAAGGCTACTGCAATTCACGGTATGAGAAGGCTGAAGGGAATACTCATGTAGGGGCGTTGGGCATAACACCCAGGGTTTGGGTGTTATGCCTAAGGGTCTGTTTTGGGTGTTACATACAGGGTTTTGTTTTGGGCGTTATGCCCAACGCCCACACATTGTTTTCCAGGCAAGCCTGCCAGGACCATCTCCGCTTCTCCTGCCAGCATTACCTGCTGTTCACTGTGAGGGATGATAATGCTCTCTGATTTACTCAAGATCAGGCTCTGCGTTCCGGATACTATCTCTGCCCTTCCTTGCAAACAGAGCAGGATTCTGGCACCGGAGATAGAGGGTAGCTGCATAGGCCCCTGCAGTCTAATGATATACAGACCAAAGTCTGGTGCGGGAGAGGGGTAGGCGGTAAGCTGGTTTGCCACGGGCTGGGGAGCTATTATTCTCGGCAGATAGGGCTCTATGCGCATAACCTTCAGCAGCTCAGGGATATCGATATGTTTGTTAGTGAGTCCGGCGCGCAGCACGTTATCGCTATTGGCCATAATCTCGATGCCGGCGCCTTTGAGATAGGCGTGAACTATTCCGGCTTCAAGGCTGATGGCTTGATAGGGTTTTAGCAATATCAGATTCATCAAAAGGGGGGAGATCACGCTGTTATCTGCGGGATAGAGCTTGATAAGTTCATGCATCCAGAGGATTTCTTGGGCCCATTGGCCTTCTGCGGGGAGTTGCAGTAAAATGTTTATTAGATTTGCCTGGGGCGGGCTGCTAATGATTTCTTTATAAAGCGGGGTAAAACTCGTGCCACTTGGCTCCTTGGCAAAGTGCGGGAAGTTCTGGAAAATCCCCTCGATTCCGCAGTGCTGAAAGGCTTCCACAATCTGAGAATACATCCGGAAGCCGCAAAGGGCATAAAAATCGGTCAAAGCCATGATCAGTTCCGGCTTATGATTTGCATCCCGATAGTTGCGGACGGGATCATTGAGCGCCAGGCCCTGCTCGTTTTCAAGTGCAAAGCCAATCTCGGCCTGGCTTTTCGAAGGATGCACCTGGATGGAAAGAGCTTGTTCGGCGGCGAGAATCTTCATTAAGAAGGGAAGCTTAAGCTGTTGTATACCTAGCCAATATGCTGGATCTGTGCCGATGATTTCATCCAGCTTGCGGCCCTCTATCTGAGAAGGAGCTTTGGGGTGCGCGCCATACCAGGCTTCGGCCAGGGGGCCGGAATCAAAGACATGCAAAAAGGTTTGGATAAAGCTGTGGGAGCCCCAAGGATAGGGCTGCAGG
Organism: Candidatus Cloacimonadota bacterium; assembly: GCA_020532515.1. GTDB lineage: Bacteria > Cloacimonadota > Cloacimonadia > Cloacimonadales > Cloacimonadaceae > UBA5456. The sequence goes on from JAJBAY010000061.1 coordinate 4,205, forward strand.
GCGGGTTTGAGGTATTTCATCAGATCTCCTTAAAACTGGAAGTAGATGAAGGGTTGTAGATCTGCGCTTTTCGCCTGGAACAGAATCCAAATCACCAGAGCCAAAGCCAGGGATTTGAGCGGCCAGGGCATTTTGCCCAGGAATCTCTCATAGGCCTGCTGCCAGGAATCCGGTTGCCAGTGTGCCAGGAAACCGATAACGATAAGATAGGCAATAATCTGGTATTCATTGAACCAGTGTTTGAACAAATTCAAGTTGAAGGAGCTAATGATGCGGTTTATCATCAGCCAGGCGCTGGCAAAAGTGCGGCTGCGGAAAAAGATCCAGGCAAAACAGACGAAATGGAAGGTGACTATCACACCAATCACCTTCATTACTTTGGTATGAGCTATCTTCAGTCCCAGCCAGGCTTTGTCAAAGATCAAAGCCACTCCGTGCAGTCCGCCCCAAAAGACGAAATTCCAGCTTGCACCATGCCAGAGTCCGCCCAAGAGCATGGTGATTCCGAGGTTCAGATACTGACGGCTTTTGCCTTTGCGGTTGCCACCCAAGGGGATGTAGATGTAATCCCTCAGCCAGGTGGAAAGCGAGATATGCCAACGCCGCCAGAAATCCGTAACGCTATGTGCTTTGTAGGGACTAAGGAAATTGATGGGCAAGCTAAAGCCCATCAAGGCCGCCAAGCCAATGGCGATATCGGAGTAGCCGCTGAAATCACAATAGATCTGCAGTGCGTAAGCATAAACCCCGAAGAGGTTTTCCATGCCCGAAAAAAGCGCTGGATTCTCGAAGATGCGATCCACGAAATTCACAGACAAGTAGTCTGCAATCACGCCTTTCTTAAGTAAGCCGGCGAAGATCAGCACCAAGGCCCTGGCGATGGTATCCTCATCCAATTCCAGCTTTTTGTGAATCTGCGGGATAAAGTAAGAGGCGCGCACGATGGGGCCAGCGACCAATTGCGGAAAGAAGGAGACGAAAAAGGCAAAATCTGTGAAGCTGCGGATGGGATCCAGCTTTTTGTAGTATATATCCAGGGTGTAGCTCCAGGTCTGGAAGGTGAAAAAGCTGATGCCGACCGGTAAGAAAATGTCCATCATGGGGATAGAGCCGCCAAAGAGCTGATTCACGATCTCGAGGATAAAGTTCGTGTATTTGAAGTAACCCAGAGTTCCCAGATTCCAGAGCAGGCTGAGGCCTAGCCAGGCTCTCCGTCCTTTTTTGCCGTCGGTTCGATGGATCGCCGCACCCAAGGCAAAATTGACCAAAGCCGTGACCAATAGGAGCACAACGAAAATGCCGCTGGTCTTGAAATAAAAGTAAAGTGAGACGGCCAGCAGATACCAGACCCTGATGCGGGTGTGATTTACCACCAAGGGATAGATCAGGAGCACGAGGATAAAGAAAAAGAGGAAGAAGGTGCTATTGAAAAGCAGGGGACTGGCCTGATTGTAATTGAGCGATTCCAGGACGCTCTGCCAGACAGTACTCATCTGGGCTCCCCGCTTTCGCTATAAGCTTTGTAGCCTTTGATCAGGCTTTGATAAAAGAGATGTCCTTGCAACATATAGCCTTTGGGGGTGTAGTGCAAAAGGTCACGCGCAGCCATCTTGCTCTGGCGCCAGGTATTGATGCTGCCAGCTCCGCCCATCACAGCTCTGAGCTCCCACCAGGCCAGATCGTGCTCTGTAGCGTATTCGCGGATACTGGCTTCGACGCTGCTGATCGCGGTATTGGGCTTGCCACCTTTGTAGGAATCCGGTGGGAGGGTAAAGAGTATGGCGCTACTGGGATTAGCGTCTTGCAGATTCTTCATAAAGAGCTTTAGATTGGCCTTCATCACCTCATCGCGGTAGCGTCCCTGAGCGTCGTTTGTGCCCAGAGATACGATGATCAGATCCGGCTCCAAGATGCCGATCTGCTGGAAGAATTGCTGCTCATTTGCCATATTGTAAAAGCCCGCTCCGTTCACGCCCATGCTGTGGTAGAGCAGACCCTTTTCATCTCGCTCCAGGCTGAGGCCATAAAGCCGTTCCATGCTGCCGGGGAGTTTTAGTTCAGCCTCAGCTCTCATCTGTGCGAAGCTGAGCAGGTGGCTGCTGCAAGCCGGATTGTTCTCACGAGAGACCCTGAGGAAGCCGGAATCATCGCTTAAATCTGCACTGCCATCGGCAAAGACTCTGATTTGGTCAAACTTACTATCAATTTGGAAGAAAGAATTAGTCTTGATTTTTAGGGTGGCGGGATTTGTAATTTCGAGCGTATATCCGCTGAGACTACGTGGTTTGGAGATGTTTCCGAAGCGGCTGTTAGAGGAGATTTGATAATCATCCGGCTGGTTGGTTCCTGCCAGTTTGTGCGGGAAGATCAGCCCCCTGCCGGCATTGCCAAAATACTTTTGTAGTGCGCTTCGTGCGGTCCCGCAAAAGAAACCGCTTTGGATGTGTGAATCTCCGATCTGGTATATTACCACCCGCTCTCGTCGTCCAGCTCTTAGCTCCAGGAGTTTGTGGTAAAAATCCGTCAGGGCGGGGCTTTCGTTCATCAGGTGATTGTGCTCGGGATGGATAAAGCTGTATTCTTTGATATAACTATCGCTGTCCAGCAGGAGATAATAGCTTTGAATAAATTCCTCCAGGGTGTCCATGTCTTCAGGATATTCGTCTTCGGTAAAAAGCAGGGCCTGCTGTCTTTCAGATTTACTAAGCCCAAAAAGCAGAGCCAGGCTTGCCAAGAGCAACAGGATCATGAAGTTCCGATGACGGTTCACGATTCCCCTTTGAAGAATTTGAGCAGCAATTCAGCCACATAATCTGCTCCCCGCCGGGTGAAGTGAGTGTAATCCTTCCCAGCCAGAGGAGGGTTCTGGTTCACCAGCCCAAGCATGGAGTTGTAGCCCCCCATCGCTTCATAGAGGTTCCAAAAAGCGCAGCCGGTTTCACGGGCAAATTCGCTTTGGGTCTCGACCAGGATGGGGATATCTGGAGAAGTCTTGTATTGGGTGCCGTCTTTGATGCTGCGATCATGCGCACTGACGATCAAGATCGGCACCTTGGGCATGGCGGTCTGAATATACTGGATGGTGCGGATCATGACACGTTTGTAATTCTCGTAGTTTGTATTCTTAGGATTGGAGACGTTTTCTCCATATTGCAAGACTACCAGATCGTAATCCAAGTGCTGGTGAAAAGCCTTTAAAATCCCTGCATGAATGCGCTGAAAATACATCCCGGAATAGCCGCGGATGGGGAAATTATCCACATAGATACCGCGATCTTCATCGAAGGACAGACCATAAAGGTGCAGGGGATCTTTATTGGAAAAGGTCAGGCGGATGCGTTTGATCGAAGCACTGGGACTAATATCCAGCACTTGCAAGGATTTACCAGCTCTGAGCTGCCTGGTGACAGCCGGAGCTGAATCATAGGATATCTGCACAATCGAGCTGTCTGTGGCATGGCTGTAATATAACTTGATGCCTTCAAAATACGCAGCTCCACCAGCGATATCCACTGCTCTGTATTCCACCCAGGGGTTTTCTTGCACATAGAATCTGGCAATCTTGGTTTCTATAGGTTTAACTGGAGCTGTGGCCAGACTATCCGCAGCAAAAAGACTATCCGGACTCTCGATGTTATCCGAGCTGTCGGTTTCGATCTTTTTCTGATCCAGATAGTAGGGTCTGGGAATGAAAGTATAGCCAGTGATACCCAGTGAAATATCGCTTTTGCCCGTGGTCATGAACGAGATGGTTTCCCAGTTGCGGGAGAATTCGTGGCGGATGGTCTGCCGAAAGCCGGCCACAATGGAGGTGATCGGCATCATGCCCACACCTGCACCGCCATAGATGTCTTGCAGGGCGGACCTGAGCGGAGCGGTGATGAGGTCGCCCTCGATGATGGAATCGCTGAAATAGGCGATCCTCAACTTCTTCGGCGTGTAGCCATTAGTCCCTACGATAAGAGGCTCTTTCCCTGTCCGCGGCTTCATCGCTCCCAGTTTGTTCAAAAATGGACGCAGGGGGCTGGGAGTATCGGCGATCTTCTTTTGCTGGGCAGCCGGAGGATCTGTGTCTTTATCTGAATTGAGCAGCGCGGAAAACCAGGGCATCTTGCGAATGGTGAAAACATCATTGTTCCAAACGGGCATTACCCAGGCCACTACGCCGGTAAGTATTGCTGCCACAGCGATGATAAGTATAGGCTTTAGAAAATCTTTGTTCATAGCGTGTGCTAAGGTCTTTCCCTCATCGTGAAATTACTGCGTTTATAGCCATATATTAGCTTTTTTATAGTGTCCCGGCTTTTTAGATATAGGCCGGGACTTCTTCTATCATTCTAAGTTTTACAGAACCGCTTTGATACGCTTGATCAGAGCAGCGGTATCCATTTCAAAGGCTTCGTAAACTTCCTGGGAAGTTCCGGATATTGGATAAGCTTCGACTCCGATGCGGGTGAGCTTGCTGCGATGCTTGACATCCAGGAGAGCCTCTGCGAGGCTGGATCCGAGTCCGCCATGGATGCTGTGATCTTCGATGCTGATGATGGGGCCGCGCTTGGCTGCCTCTGCGATCATTTTGGCATCGAGGGCAAGAGGGCTGGAGACATAGACCAGCTCGATGGAGCTGCCTTCTGCGCGCAGGGCATCGACGGCCTCTACCGCTCTGCCTACAGGCGTTCCGCACACGAATACAGTTGCTTTTTTACCTGTACGCAGCACATCAGCGTTGCCATATTCAAAGCTGTAATCCTGATCAAAGAAAAGCTCGTTTTGAGAGTCTTTGATGATCGGGAGTTTGGAGCGTCCCATGGCGACAACATAGTTTCCGGGTTTATCGATCAACCAGCGAATTATACGATCAGTCTGATTCGCATCTGCCGGGCAGATGATCTTGGTATCAAAGAGATTGCGCACCAAGGAGATGTAATCTACACATTGGTGAGTCTTGCCATCTTCGCCGACATCGATACCCACGTGGGTAAGCACGGTCTTGAGATTGGTGCGATTGATGTCGTTCAGTCTTTGCATATTATAGGTTTCATCTATGCCAAAGACTCCAAAACCAGCCCAAAAGCATTGAATCCCTGTGATAGAAATAGCTCCGCTCATCACCGCGGCGTGGTGTTCCATGATTCCGCTTTGCAAAAACCGCTCTGGAAATTCTTTCTCGAAAGCGGTGGTTTTTACGCTGACGGCCAGATCACAATCCACTACCACAATGGGCGTAGTGCTTTCGCGATTGATCTTTCCCAGATCCACTATGGCATTTCCCCAGGCGCTGCGACAATCACTTTCGGAATTGTACAAAATGGGTTCTCCTGCTTGCAGATCGAAGTTGGGCTGAAGTTCTTTGTGCTGAGGCAGCTTGGGGGTAAATTCTGCCCGCATCTTCTGATACTTGGGCAGTTCGGAAGGCATGTCCAACTCTTTTAAAGCCTCTTCACATTGCTTAATGGACAGGGTGGAACCGTGATATTTTGCTTTGTTTTCCATAAAGCTCACGCCTTTACCCATAGTGGTATGAGCCAGGATCATTACAGGCTTTTCTGCAGATTTTGCTTCTTCCAGAGTATTCAAAATCTGGGGGATGTCATGCCCGTTTACTTCCATCACCTGCCAGCCGTCTGATTCCCAGTTCTGGCGAATGCTTTGCGGCATTACATCATGAATAGAGCCCGAGATCTGCAATTGGTTATAGTCGATAATTGCTGTGAGATTAGTCAGTTTAAATTTACTGGCAAAGCGGCGGGCTTCGGAAATCTGTCCTTTTTGCTGTTCACCATCGCCCATAATCACATAAGTATGGTAGTCCAGGCCTCTGATTTTGGCAGAGATGGCAAAGCCTGTGGCTGCCGAGAGTCCTTGTCCCAGATTGCCACTGCTCCACTCTATCCCCGGCACATCACGCTCCACATGGCCCTCAAAGATACTGCCACATTTCCTGAACTGCGCAATGGCATCATCCAGAGGGAAATAGCCCATGATCCCCAAAGCGCTATAAGCCGCAGGGGAAATATGACCGATGGAATACACAAAACGATCCCGCTCTGGCCAATCTGGGTTCTTGGGATCGTGGCGCATAGTATTATATATGGATAAAATCACGTCGATACTGGACATAGATCCACCCGGGTGGCCGCTGCCAGAGAGGGTGGTCATCTGCAAAATCGCCTGTCTGGCGGTCTTTGCTTGTTGAGTGATTAGGGGAATTAGCTCTTGCTTTGTCACTTTATTTACCTCATGTATCTCATTATCTTTTCTCTTGCTGAATTGGATTTTAAAAAACAATCAGCAACTAAAGTCAGCCTACAAATATGCCACAAAGGTCAAGGAAAAAATCTTGGACTATGTTTTTCAAGATGCCAAAATGCTACTTTAGCACGGTTCCTGAATCTGTTCTTTAATTGTCTGGATGTTTATATGTTTAGCTTAAGGAAGGGCAGTCTTTGTCGCTATACCTTTTTGATGCCCAGATTTAGGAAGCCCGGGGTCAGGCCCAGGATATGCACTTTTGCGTCGTCCAAGATGCCGGCTGCAGCGCTGGGGAGGAACTTCAGTAAGATCTCCGTGATATCTATGTCCAATATATTGTCATTTATACTGATCTGTGGCGTTTTGCTCTTCAGCAGGCCCAGCAGTTTTTTGATGATACTGCCTGCTGTACCAAGGAGTTCAACGTGTACGGTAGATTTCCTTTTACCGAGATCGATTCCGAGTATTCTGGCATCTACACTGAGGTTTTTCATCAGAAAGATGCTGGTCTGAACGTGTATCCTGATCATGTCATTCAAGATTTCCACGACAACTTTCTGGACTGGTGCCGGTGGTTCCTTCAGAGCCAAGGCCTCGTTGATCATGCTTTGAGAAATCTTTGTTTTCAGTTCCAGTTCAAAGGGATGCAAAAGCAATGACGCAATATTCATAGTTATCCTTCCTTGCTACAGACTTGTGCCGATCTTGGTCAAGCGCCAATACTGCCAAGCATTACCAAGACTTTCTTTCAGCCTGCCTAAAGCTTAAATGAATAGTATTGGCACACTTAAGGCACAAGTCTTTGTGTAAATTCCAAGCTTGGATTCAAAGGATAGACTTTTTTTATGAGGTCAATTCTTTTTCGACTTCATCGACTTCATCGTCTTTGTCATCTTCTTCGTCTTCATCTTCATCATCTTCATCATCAGCGTCGTCATAATCATCATCGTCATAGAACATTTCTTCAAATTTCTCTTTAAAAAGATCTGTGACCTTATCATATTCTGCGTCGTCTTCGATAATGCTAAGTTCCAGGGCGTCATCCACTTCCACAAAGCGGAGCACATCATATTCCATGGAGTCCACTTCGGACAAGGCAATATAGTTTATGCCTTCGTGTTCCAACATATCCAGCGCGACAAAGTCTTTCTCGGTGCCGTCTTCCATCTCAAGAGTAATCACTCTGGAGAGCTCATCTTCCATGTCTTCATGGTCTTCATTCTTTAGGTTTGGGTCAATATGCTTATGCGTCATGATAATCTCCCTTAGGTTTTTGCCATTATTTAAAATGCTCTGAATTTGGCAAGCTAAAAATGTATGAAAGTATTGGAGTGGAGGAGTGGGAAAAAATAAGCTATTAAGGAAAAGTTGTTGACAGGCAAATGGCCTTAAGTATATTTGGAATATCGTAAATATATAGTGAGTCAAAGAGGAGAAAAGATGACTGCTTTTTCGTTCTTTCTTACTGGATTTGCCATTGCCATCGGCATTCAAACCGCATTCTGGCTGGTCCGGTATATGGTATTCAAGCTCCGTAAACTTCATATATATAAAGGTTTTTGCCCCCACAAACTGCTCTCAGGCAAAGAGCTGCTTTCGGTAGAAGGGATGATGCATGATATCAGACAGCTATATCTGCATGGGAAAATCAAAAACCTGTATCTGGGCGAAGACTACATCAGCTTTGAAGACCAAACCTTCTACGGGCCATTGTCCGGCTTCTGGAACATCTATTACATCAAATACTCCCAACTTGATGAACTGCATTATAGAGGGACATTCAGGATTTACCAGAACAACAAAAAGAGTCTTGAGACGATGAGAGCTTATCTGAGTAAAATCGGATAAATAAGCGAAATCGAATGAGATTGGCCATCCAGATCATTCGCCGTAGCCTTGCTATTGCCATGTTAAAAACTAGTTTTACGGGTTTTTGGACTTCAAGCAGCAGAGCGAAGCTGCTATCTATCGGAATGGAATGCCAGCCTGGTTCCGCAAAGCACTATTTGAAGTCCAATGTGCGCGTAAATCCTTGTATATGTGTAAGATATCTACGCGCATTGAACTCCAGTGTGTCAGGAGAAATTGAATGTTAATTCAATTTCGTAACTATCAAGGACATGAGGATTTGGCTCCTCGGGAAGGTCTTACAGGAGAACTTTCCAAACCACCTGCTGCTGCATTAGT
>JAJBAY010000062.1 GCA_020532515.1 Candidatus Cloacimonadota bacterium
TATATGCTTAATCCGTTCTCTTACAGTCGTTTATGAATATGTAGTTTTCATAATACTTGTCTTTTAATGCCGAGAAATAGGCCGAAAATACCTGTTTTTGCCCTGGGGGTGGTAAAGTCGGGTTAATAAGATCTTGGCCAAACCCAAAGAAAGTGGGCCAAGAACAAACAACTGCCCAAGGCCAAAGAGGGAACTCGCAAAAGACATCATCATGCTGTAGATCAGCAGCACGAGAATGAGCGTTCCCATCTGTGCGCTCATCAATCTGCGGGCTTCGGTGCGAATCTGAAGGCTATTCATTATTTACTCCTTTCAAGTGTTTTAATTCCAGTGCTATATACAGAAAGGCCAGCGCGAAAAAGAAGGCAAAAGCACCCATAGTCAGCGAAGGCAGAATGCCGTACAAAGAAAACTGGATGCCAGCCTCATTTTGCAGGAAGAATATCATAGCCCGAACTGCTGAATACAATTCGAAAGCCGAGGCAGCAAACCACAATACACTTAAAAACCAATACTCAATATCCGGCAGTACCGGCATCTGGTATTTGGAGTCTTTGAGCCCGATAATGGTGCGGATGCCGTTTCCCAAATACACCATGGAGATGATCACAGCCAAGGCTACGTATATCATGATGATCGTGGAAGATTCGACCCGATAAAACTTGCCATGAACATCTAAATAGAAGATAGCCAAAGCGGTGCCGATGACAATGGCGAGCAGGTTCCACCACCTTGTTTTGGGACACTTTTTCTTGATCGGAGGTATGAGAGCCACGGGCTCGGGCTCCGGCTCAAAATCATAACCACGATGGGTGAGCTCTGCCATGATGGCGTTATAAGCTTCGCTATCGGTCTCTGCCTGCTCAAAGAGCATTTTTAGATCGTGATCCTCACAAGAGGCGTAATCTGGGTATTGTTCTTCTTCGTAATTCATTTATATATCCTTCAAGTTAGTATAAGGCAATATAACCGCCATTGTCATGCTGTCAAGCAAAGACTTCATTTTGATCGGGACTTATGCACATAGATAGCAGGATTTATGCGCATTTTTGTCAAATAACAAGGCAGAATTTTATGGAATTGTAGTTGACACATATCTGCTGTTTCAAATCATGATCTACAAGATAGAGATGGAGAAAAAGATGCCCTTTGTACATTTACACAATCACACGCAATACAGTTTATTAGATGGCGCATGCCGGGTCGATCGTATGGTGAAATTGGCCAAAGAGCTTTCTATGCCCGCCGTGGCGATCACGGATCATGGTAATCTTTTTGGCGCGATAGATTTTTATTATGCGGCTAAGAAAGCCGGGATCAAGCCCATCATCGGGATTGAGGCTTATATCATCAATGGTGATATCGAATCTGATTTCAGCAAAAATGACACCCGCTACCACCTCGTGCTTTTGGCACAGAATTATCAGGGTTACAAGAACCTGATGAAGCTCTCCTCCGCATCTTATATCAAGGGTTTTTATTATAAGCCCCGCATCTCAAAAGCGATGCTCACGCAGCATAGCGAAGGCCTGATCTGCCTTTCTGCCTGTGTGAAAGGCGAGATTCCCTCTCTGCTACTGGCAGGCCGTCAGCAGCAAGCCAAAGAAGCTGTGCTCTGGTACAAAGAGCTCTTTGCAGACCGCTATTATCTGGAGATTCAGAACCACGGCCTCGATATGGAAAAAACGGCGATGCCCCAAGTGATCGCTCTGGCCAGGGAATGTGATGTTCCCCTGGTGCTGACCAACGACTGCCACTATCTGCATCAGGAAGATCACGAGGCTCACGATATCCTGCTCTGCATCCAAACCGGAAAGCTAATCAACGATCCCGGACGCATGCGTTACAATACCACACAGCTATATTTTAAGACTTCCGAGGAGATGAGAAACATCTTTCCTGAGGTGCCCGAAGCTTATGAAAACACTCTCAAAATAGCCGAGAGCATCGATCTGGAGCTTTCTTATGATGAATTTCTGCTGCCTGAAGTCGAGACCCCGCCAGAGTTTAGCAGCATGGCAGACTATCTAAAGCATCTCTGCTATGCAGCCGCCCAGAAGAAGTATCCGGATTTTGGCGATAACGTGCGGGAGCGGATCGAATACGAACTTGGCGTGATCAATCGTATGGGCTTTGATGGCTATTTCCTGGTGGTGAAAGACATCATAGACAATGCCCGCAAACAGGATGTGGCGGTGGGTCCAGGACGTGGCTCCGCAGCAGGCAGCATCATCGCTTATCTGCTGGATATCACCAAGATAGACCCTCTGAAATACGGCCTTCTCTTTGAAAGATTCCTGAATCCGGATCGCATCAGCATGCCGGATATCGATATTGATTTCTGCGCTCACGACCGCGGTAAAGTGATAGATTACATAGTGCAAAGATACAATCGGGAGAGCGTAACCCAGATCATCACCTTCGGCACCCTGGGCGCAAAGAGTGTGATCAAGGACGTGGCGCGCGTGCTTTCTGTGCCTGCTTCGGATGCCAATGCCATCACCAAGACTATTCCCGGAGTGGTGAAAAGCCTGGAAGATGCCCTCAAGCAATTTCCCGAATTTGCCAAGCTGATCAATCAAAATGAGCTCTATAAAAGCATCTTGAAACACTCCATTGTTCTGGAAGGTCTCATCCGGCAGATCGGCATTCATGCCGCTGGAGTGGTGATCGCCCCCGGAGACCTCACAGACTATGTGCCCCTGGCTTGCAACGCGCAAAAAGATGGCGAAAAAGTGATCCTTGTACAGTATGAAGGTAAATGGCTGGACGAGCTCAAAATGCTCAAAATGGATATTCTGGGTCTGAAAACCCTTACCTTAATAAAGAAGACCATTGAACTGGTGAAACAGAGTCACAATGTGGACCTCGATATCGACACCATTCCCCTGGATGACAGGAAGGTTTATAGCCTGCTCAGCAAAGGGGAGACGGATGGGGTATTCCAGTTTGAAAGCGATGGCATGCGCAAATACCTCATCGATCTGAAGCCCAATATCTTTGAAGACCTCATCGCCATGGTAGCCCTTTACCGTCCCGGACCTATGCAGTTTATCGATAGTTTCATCGCCAGAAAACATGGCCGGGAAAAAGTGCAGTATGACCATCCCCTGGTGGAAAATACCCTGAAGGAAACCTATGGGGTCACCGTTTATCAAGAACAGGTGATGCGGATCTCCCGTGAACTGGGTGGGCTTTCCGGTGGCGAGGCAGATACCCTGCGTAAGGCTATCAGTAAGAAGAAGACCTCGCTGATGATGAAGTTTCAGGAAAAGATCGTCGAAGGTGCTTCCAAGAACCAGGTACCGCGGGCTACTATCGATAAAATCTGGCAGGATTGGCTGAAATTTGCCGAATATGCCTTCAATAAAAGCCATGCTACCTGCTACGCTTTGGTGGCTTATCAGACCGCCTGGCTAAAGGCGCATTATCCGGTGGAATTTATGGCAGCACTGCTCTCTCTGGAAGATGATTCCAGCGCTGTGCCCAATAAGATCGAAGTGTGTAAGAACATGGGCATCAATATTATCCCGCCCAATATCAATCGCAGTGTTGCCGAGTTTAGCGTGCATGGCAGCGATGTGCTATTTGGTCTCCGAGCCATCAAGAACCTTGGTGAAGCCGCTATGCGCGCCATCATTGAAGACCGCGAGCAAAACGGGGTCTATACCAATATCTTCCATTTCTGCTCTCGCCTGGATAGCTCTTCGGTGAATAAGACCGTATTGGAGAGCCTGATTGCTGCTGGCGCCATGGACGAGATGGAAGGCACGAGGGCGCAAAAATGGGAAGTGATCGAACAGGCCTTGGCGCTTTCCTCCGGGGATCAGCGGGACCGTAAGCGGGGACAGACTTCACTCTTTGACCTGATTTCAGATGAGGATGATGCCGACTTTTTCCCACCTCTGCCTGCGGTGGAAGATTGGAGCTATCTCTATAAATTGGATCAGGAAAAGGCTGTATTGGGCTTTTATATGAGCGGACATCCTCTGTTTGAATACCGGGCCTTGGTGAAGCATCTGACCAATGCCGATTCCAGAACGGGCAAGAATAAGAATGCTGATCTTGTTTTGGTGGGCATCGTGGCCAGTATCTCCCGTAAGAAAGATTCCAAAGGCAACCCCATCGCTTTTGTGGAGATGGAAGACACCAGCGGGAGATTTGAAGTGCCGCTCTTTAACCGTGACTTTGCCAAATACATCGCAAGTCTGCAGATCGGTGGCGTCTATCTGGTCATGGGCAATAGAAGTCAGTACAATGGCAATGACGATGGAATCCTGCGGATAATGCCCAACGCCCTGATTGCCTTTGAAGATCTACCCCAGGTGCTGAAGGGCCGTCTGAAGATCACGCTCAAAGCGGATCAGGTCAAAAAAGAGCTTCTGGCAGAAATTGCTTCCTGGGGCAAACGGTTACCGGGGAACATAGTATTGCAACTGGAAGTGGAGGCTACGGATCTGGAGAAATACCAGCTTGAAACCAAGGCCGGCATCTTCCCGGATAACGCAGCTTTGGCCTGGCTGGATAGTCAGGCTGTGGACTTTAGAATTGATTATAATAACAATGGCGAAGAGACTATTTAGCCTTCTGTTGCTGGGGCTGCTTTTGCTGCCGCTATTGGCGCAGGAGATCATCTTCGAGCGCTATGAAAGCGGGATCGAGATCTGGATCATCCTGCCCTATGAACTTGTCCATTTTGGCAGCGAAGATACCCTGGCGGAATATCAGCTTTCCACTCAGATCAAAGATTCCCGGGGCAAGCAAGTGGCAGTGAATGAGCAGACTTTAGAGATTCCCAATTGGGACTGGCTTCAGGGTGCTGCCATCCCGGTTCAGCAAAGCCACAACCTGCCCACCGGCAGCTATAGCTTAAGTGTCACCCTGCGGAATCGCAAACTTGGCGATAAACAGAATTACGAACGCAGCTTCAATGTGGGCTCTCAAGCTACCGAAATTGGGCAGGCTTACCTGATCGCAAAGCGGGAGGGATTTAGCTATATTCCTTCTACTATGGCGATGGATGAGCTGCAGAGTCTGCTCTTCAGGATTAGTTTTGCAGTAGAGGCTCAGAGCCTGAGGCTGACTATTGATGGCATCCGGCACGATTTTGAACTTCCGGAAAGCCCCTTTGAGCTTGATCTGAAGGAGATTGCCCCACAGGACAGCATTGCTGATCTAAGCATTGACCTCACCGAAAGGAATATCCGCTATCAGTTGGAGCCACTTTTGTACCGACCCTGGTTTTCCTTTAGCACGCGCTACTCGCTAAAAGATCAATTGGATCAATTGCGCTATGTCGCCAGCCAGAATGAATGGAGGGTGCTCAGTAGAGTCCCTAAAAACAAATACCACAATGCTATAGAAAGCTTTTGGCAAGCCAATGACCCCACCCCGGGAACGATCCGCAATGAAAACCGTGACCTCTTCAATCAAAGGGTGCTGCAGGCCGATGAAAGGTTTACCCTCCACAAGCGACTAAAAGGCTGGAAGTCTGATCGCGGGCGCATCTACATCAAATTTGGCGAACCGGATCAGATCACCACAGACGCATTCCCCATCGGGCGTGCGGCCAGTATTAGCTGGCACTATTTCAGGCTGAACCGGGTCTTCGTCTTTACGGATGAACGCGGCTTCGGGCAATACACTTTGAGGAACAAAGATGATGAATACGATGATTTATAAAAGGCTGATTATAGCCCTTTTCTGCTTGGGGATGCTGGCCAATCTTGCGGCCCAGGAAAGTCTTAACATGCATTTGGATCACAGCAGGTTTTTGGATGCCCAGGGCAAGACCATCGTCCTGCTGGACTATCAGATTCCTTATCGCAGCCTGATCTTTTTAGCTCATAGCGGGGCTTATTTTGCCGAGGTGGATATCCTGCTGGAGGTCGCAAATCAGGACTCCGTGGTTTATTCGCACACAGTGACGGACAACATCGGAATCAGCAGTAAATATGATGCTTTCTCACACCAGAAATCTTACCTGAACCGCTTAAGTTTCCAGATGCAGGAAGAGGATTATCGGGTCAGCTTTTCTGCCACAGATTTGAATTCCGAGCTCGTCTTTCACTGGGAGTTTGATCTGTCTCCACTTCCGCAGGCCACCCGCATCAGTGATCTTGAGCTCAATAGCAGAGTCTATGCCGATAGCAGTGCCTATCTGAAGAAGTTTCGCAGGGGAGACTTGGTTTACGAGCCTGTGCCTTCGATAATCCTGAACAGGCAATATCACGAACAAGCGATTCTGTATCTGGAGCTTTATACCCCTCAGGCCGAGCTGAAGGAGTCCCAACTGCTGATGCTCAGTTTGGAGCAAGACGGTCAACTTGTCATGGATGAATACATGGATACCGCTGTGTCGAGCGGTACAGAGGCTATTACTCTGAAGATTCCCCTGATCGATCTAAAAGCCGGTAAATATCAGGGCACAGTCAGTCTGCAAGCCGGTGACACTTTGCAAAGCCGGGATTTCGAATTCGTGCTCTCCGAAGAACAAGAGACCGCGCTGAGCCTATTCCCTGATCCCGACGACGAATACAAGCTCATGCGCTATTTCATGACCAGCAGGTCTTTGTCGAATTGGGAGACCCTCAGCCCGGATGCCAAACGCCGCTATATCTCGAACTTCTGGAGCAATATGGCGCTCAGCACCCGGATGTCCGATCAGGGTATCCTGGACCTGATTCACGAAAGAGTAGAGTACGCAAACCGCTACTTTTCCTCTCAGAACCCAGGCTGGCTCAGCGATATGGGCCGTATCTACATCCGCAATGGCGCTCCTGCAGAGATCGAGAAAGACCTGACTTCAGACGACACCCGTTTTGTGCGCAAGGACTACCAGATCTGGAAATACCGCACGGGCAACAGGCCAGTTTACGTCTTTCTGGACCAACAGATGAGCAACAACTTCCGCCTGATTTATGTGGCCAATGACGATATGGAGATCTCCAATCCCGATTGGCTGCGCCTGATCGGCCGGAGCTTTGACGAGAGTCTCTTGAGGAATTAAGCCCTCATTGTAGCGCAGGACGCCGTTCCTGCGAAAGAACATCAGTGCAAGAATATCAGCGTTCCGCAGGAACAGCGTCCTGCGCTACATGCCTTCATAAAAAGGCCCCTTCTATCGGATAGAAGGAGCCTGGATGTCTGGGGGTTTGCTTTTTGGGAAATCTTATCTAGAAGCCGAACCAGGGACCTATGCTGAGGGTCAGGCCTTCATATTTCGTATCGGGTGAATTGGTTACTTCGTAGCTCTCATTTTCCAGGCCTTTCACACGCCAATCCTGAGTGAGGGGGTAGCCATAAGCATAGCCCGCTTCTGCTCTCAGGCCCAGCCAGGGCAGGAATCTATACATTAGCTCGGCTCTGGGCTGAACCAGGAGGTAGCTTTTCTTCAGCCGGAAATGGGTGTTGTTTGAACTTGCAATGGTATTGGGGAGCTCGTTCCAATCATAATTTGAATCTGTATTCAAAAACTCCAGTTCATGATTGGCTCCACCTACCATCAGCCCCACACTGCTGATGAAGTTTTTGGTAATCGGGATGCGACGATCCAGGGTCACCCCTCCCATCATATTCTGCTGTTTCAACCAGATATGATAGGTGGCATCGGAGGCATTGGTTTTCTTTTTGGTATCTCTGTAAGTGGTCACCTGTCCACCCAGGAAGAAACCTTTCCCAATGGAAAGTTTGCCGCCCAAGCCCTGTTGAAGCACGCCATTTTCTCTGGTCTTGTTAAAGCCCAGGGTAGAATCTGTGATTAAGTCATTGATATCACCCATATCCAGGTGTACCCACATGGGAATCCAGGAGCCGCCGCCATAGCCGGCACTCAGTTTTTTCTTTTGAGTTTTAATCGGAGAAGAAGAAGAAGATGTTAAGCTACCACTGCGGGAACCCAGGGTCATATCCAGGCTTTCCACCTTGCCATCCCGGAAGATGGTGATAGAAATCTGGTCGCCTGCTCTGAGGCCTTGCGTTATCTTGTCCAGGGTGGCGTTATTTGTGGTCTGTCTGCTCCCGATTTGCATGATGATATCATCTTGACGGAGGCGATAATGCCAACTGGGGGAGTCTTTTACCACCCCGGTAATCAGCACTCCATAAGTGTGGGGATAGCTCAATTCCTGAGCTTTAGGGAAGGTGAGGTCTTCCAGATAGAGGCCAAAGTAGGCAGCATCGTCAGACTCACCGAGGATGCTCTCATTGATTAACATCGGGGTGTCCGCGTCATTGGAGCTATAGAGCTGGATGGTCTCATTTTTCTCTGATAGCCTTGCTTCCTGCGCAGTCAGCGTGAGGCTGAAAGCCACAAGCACGAGTAAGATATAAGTAAACTTTTTCATCGGGTTCTCCTTTATTTAGTTTCTGTCGATTAACCAATAGTAGATGCAATCCCTGTGCCAATCTCAGGTTTTAATATAAGTCATTAGTAGTCAAGTAGATATAGGCAGAGCATATATCCTCATAGATCGTGTTAATATCATTTTGATATGGCTATATATGAAGAATAGATGGCGGAGCCTGAAACCAGGGCTGGCTTGGCATCCCTACCCGCCGCAAACTCATGATCTGGCCTGAAGACAATAATAACTTGCCAAATGGAATATGACTTGCAATACTAATAGCTATCTAATGAGAGATGGAGCCTACTATGAAAAAGACGATATTATTGCTTAGCCTTTTAACTTGTTACGCAATTATGCTTTCAGCAAGCCTGCCCTTAGCGGTGAAAGCTGCTCCGGCAGCAGCCGACAGACACGCAGAGGTTCTGCGCCTGGCTGAAAACGGAGCGGAAATCTATTACTACAATGAGGATTATATTCTGGCAAGGATAGATCCTGCCAAAAACTCGGGTTTTAGCCTGATAGATCAGCCTAAGGCTCAGGATAGGCTTTATTTGCTTGCAGATGTTTTGCCCCAGGAACTGCCAGCGCTGAAAGCAAAGGGCCGCTGTTTGCAGCAAATGGGTTCCGATCTACTCTATGCCAGCACCTTGGACGAAGTAAATTTGAGAGCCATCTGCAAGTCTTCCTTTGTAGAACTAAAGCGTCCCCTCAGCCTCTTTAGCGGCAATTTGATGCCCGATTTTGTGGCTCAAACCAGGCAGGAAATCGGGGAATTGGTAAATCAGGTCTCCGCCGATAGCATCCTCTTTTTCATCCAGTCCTTGCAAGACATGGGCACCCGCTATGCTTTGGCAGACAATCGTCTGGCTGTGGCCACCTGGATCAAGGATACCTTCACCAGGTTTGGCATCGACAATGCCCATCTGCAGGAATTTGAATTCCGGGGCACGCAAAACAACGTGGTTGCCGAGATCCCCGGAACAGAGTATCCGGATCAATATATCGTGATCGGCGGGCATCATGATTCCATCACCAATACCACGCCTTATGTCCTGGCTCCCGGAGCGGACGACAATGCCTCCGGTACGACAGCAGCCCTGGAGATTGCCCGGGTCTTGAAAGCGGCAAATTATCAGCCCAAATGCAGCATCCGTTTTGTCACCTTTGCGGCAGAGGAATTTGGCCTCTATGGCTCAAGCCACAACGCCCAAGTGGCTCAGAATGAAGGCTTAAGCATCCGCCTGATGATAAACCACGATATGATAGCCAATAAAAATCCCGGCACCACCACTGTGCGCCTGATGCCTTACGACGGTTGCTGGCAAGAGAGCGCCCATGCGGCAAGTATGACTGCTCTATACTCAAATCTGGATGCTATTTACGGCGATGCCAATAGCCATAGCAGCGATTCTTTTTCTTATTGGAGCCGTCAATTTCCCGTGATCTATTTCTTTGAAACTGATTTCAGCCCAGTCTATCACAGCGATCAGGATCTGGTGATCAATATCGATCCCGCTTACTGTGCGCAGGTGATTCGCGCTTCTCTGGCCACCGCGGTCAGTTTTGCCAATATGCCCTCTGTCCCGCAAAATCTAATGGTTCACGATCTGGGTACTGGCAGCGCTTTGCAGCTTTCCTGGGATGCTTTGGCGGATCCCGCGATAGATCACTATCTGCTTTATTATGGAGAGAATAGCATCAACGAAAACTCCCCCATAACAGTGAATGCAAACCAGTATATTCTGCAGAATTTAAACGAAGGAACCCAGTATCAGCTTGCGGTAAGCAGCGTGGATGCTGATGGCAATGAAAGCTATCTGGTCTCTGCCACCGCTATTCCACAGAGCCTTCCCCGAATGCCTCAGGGTTTCCTGGTCAGTGCTGAGCCAGGTCATCTTGCGCTGTCCTGGGAGGCAAATACCGAGCTTGACCTGCAGGGTTATATCATTTACCGTAGCACGTCCCCCGATGAAACCGGATCACAGCTTCATAATGGCGTGTGGGCAGATACTCAGTTTTTGGATGAAGACGTAGTGGGCGAGATCGGTAGCTATTATTATTACCGGATTGCGGCCATCGATACCGATAATAATCTCAGCGAAAATACCCAAGTGATCAGATCCCGTCCGGTGAGCCTGAATTGCGGAATCCTGATCGTGGATGAAAGCGCAGACTATGCCGGCTCGAGTCCTTTCCAGCCCAGTGATGAAATGGTCGATAGCTTTTTTGCAGAGATCATGACAGGATTTGCCGTCCAGGAACTTGATTTGGCGGATGTCACCGAAGCCTTGAGCCTCCCTGATATCGGTATTTATTCCTCAATTCTTTGGCATGGCATGGATCCTTCTGAGACCACGGCTCCTTTTGCCCTGCGCGAGCACTTCCAGAGATACCTCCAATTGGGTGGAAAGCTCTTTTTTACCGGCTATTTTCCTTCCAAGGCCTGGGGGCTGAATAGCGGCTATCCTGCCAGTTTTGCCGGCGATGATTTTCTCTACCAGGTTTTGGGTATAGGCGCTGCTGAGTATGGCTCCGCCACCCGCTTCCAGTCTGCCAATCCTCAGCTTGATGCCTATCCCTTGCTCGAAGTTGATCCAGACAAGACCCTTCCTGCTTTTGCGGGTCATATCCTCAAAGTGGAAAGCATTTCTGCCTCCGAATACGGTACAGATGTCTATCATTTTGCTTCCGATTATGCAGCAGACACAGGGCAGGGATTGCTAAACGGCATGCCCGTTGGCGTTTTTGCTGAATACGGTGCTGGTAAAAGCTTCGTGACCAGCGTGCCTTTGTATCACATCAAAGCAGATCAAGCCGCCGCTTTGACCAATCATATTTTCCACAATGTCTTTGCTGAACCTATCTCAAACGACGATCCCCAAAATAGCGTGCCCGGGCTGATGAGCATAGGCCCCGCTTATCCCAATCCATTCCGGCAAAGCACCCAAATAGAGCTGAAGGGAGCTGATCCTGCCTCTGAAATCACGGTAAAGGTCTATAACCTCAAAGGCCAGATGGTGCGGAGTCTGCATCAGGGTAAAGCTCTGCCCGTGTACAGCTGGGATGGCCTGAATGAGAAAGGCCAGGCTGTGAGTAGCGGAATCTATTTGATCCGGGCCCAGCAAGGCGGGAAAGCACAGAGCCGCAAGGTGATTAGGTTTAGGTAGTTTAGAGAGTCGAGAAGGTTTAGAAGGTTTAGAGGGTTTAGAGGGTTTAGAGGGTTTAGAGGGTTTAGAGGGTTTAGAGGGTTTAGAAGGTTTAGAAGGTGCTGGTGTGCGGGAGTGCGGGAGTGCTGGAGTTTTCGTAGTGGCGGACTGCGTTCCGCCTACAGCGATTTTCCAGCTTACCCAGTTAAAAGCCCAGCCCTTGCCGAAGCTACCAATTCGGTTTCAACATGTCTTTGCCTCGAGATGACTCGAACCCTCGAGTCATCTCGAGTCGAAGACGCGTCGAAGCCAAGTCCAAGGCTTTAGGCTGGCGTAGCGCTTGCTTCAGACGGTGCGAGGCAGAACATGGCTGGCCTTTCTTTCAAACTTCCTAAATCCTGATGTTGGCGGAACGCAGTCCGCCACTACGAAAACTCCAGCACTCCCGCACACCAGCACCCTCTAAACCCTCTAAACCCTCTAAACCTTCTCAACTCTATAAACGTAAAAAGCGCGGATTTACTCCGCGCTATTTACTATTAAGTTCTATATTTTAGATGAACAGATTCACATTACTCTTCTCTGCTTCTTCCAGATAGGTCGCTACTCCACCTATGGTTACGCCATCCAGGAGCTCACTGGCTTCCACACCCATGATATCCATACTCATCTGACAAGCTATCATCTGAACTCCAGCTCGCTTGGCTTGCATGATCATGCTTTCCAGGGAGTCCACATGCTTATCTTTCATACGTTTACGCATCATGGCTCCGCCTATTCCGCCAAAATTGATCTTGGAGAGGCCCAGGCCTTGGGAGCTTTTCGGCAACATCAGGCCAAACATCTTGCCCATGAGGTCTTTATCCGCCAAAGGCACTCCGGGTTTTTTGATCACATTGAGTCCCCAGAAGGTGAAGAACATGGTTACTTTGCTGCCCGTGGCTGCAGCGCCATTGGCGATCACAAAAGAGGCCAGGGCGCGATCCAGATCATCGCTGAAGACGATCAGGGTCTTGTTTTTGATCCCGACGCTTTCCATGATCTTCTGCTTTTTATCGCAGGCACATTTTTGGA
>JAJBAY010000063.1 GCA_020532515.1 Candidatus Cloacimonadota bacterium
TAGAATCATTTTTACGCTAATTGGCATCTGTATGATTATCCTGGTAGTGATGCTGATTGCAGCGGGGTAATGAGTGTGGACTCAGGCAATTTTACTTTCGAGACTTGGTCTGATGTTGGCCCTATGGATCCGTGGGGAGAAGGATACCACTTTCGCTTTGCCCTACCGGGAAATCTGCACGCCTGCATATATTCCTGGGCCGGGATGTCGTCTCCAGATTTTTCCAGCTACGAGATTTACAGCTACGACGGACAAGGAAATGTAGATTTGTACACAGGCTTTCCACAGATAAGCAACGATCCAAGTTCTCCCAAGTATATGGGCCTTTATCAGGATAAGCTCTTATTGATTTATTACGCTGATGAACAGTATGATTTCCGGCTTGCAGATTGTGTTACCCAAGAGTGGATTCCGGTGAATGGCAGCCCCATGGGGTGGCCAGAAGATCCCAACTCTTACGTTGATTTCATGCATAGCAATAATTACATTTATCGCATCCTAAAGCGCGCGCCGTCCCCCGGTTTGGCCACAATAAGCTGTATGAAGCTCGATATATCAGTCTCTACAGATGATCCCATAGCTGCGCCACCTGCCCTGAGAGCTTATCCCAATCCCTTCAAAAGCACGGTGAAGCTGGAATTTGATTCTACAGATATTTGCCCGGCTGTGGAAATCTACAATCTGCGCGGCCAGAAGGTCAGGACCTTGCCCTCACAGCCTGATGGTACCCTCTGGGACGGCAAAGATGCCTCCGGAAACCGTCTAAGTTCTGGGATTTATTTTGCCCGGCCACAAGGTGGAAAACAGAAGACCTTGAAACTACTGAAACTGGGAGATTGAACCAAGGGAAGATCAGGCCTTTGAAACACAATAGTTGAATCCAAGTCCATCTGCTACCTTCCCATCCCGTGAATTCCAGTGGTCTTCCTGTATAGGCTACCGTGGAGATGCCGTGGAGATAAGAGGATTTTTGCCTACTATCTCCACGGCATCTCCACGGCATGAAATAGGGGAAGGGGGGGCAGATTTTAACGTTGGGCAAGACGCTGTTCTTGCGGAATGTCTCTTGAAAATAGAACGCAGATCGAGTGGACTGGGCAAATTGGCTGTATTCAAAGGAGTTTTAACGATATGTACAGATCGAATTGTCAAATCCCATCATACATTATACATCCAATATTCCAATTTATCCCTTCCTTCCTCGACGCGAGACGCATCGAATCCAGCACGCCAATTCTCAATTCTCCATTAGATTTAACTTTTTTCTTGACTGATATGAGAGCTTCTCAAACTGTGGATTATAGTAATAATTACAAGGTGAATATGAATGATACTTAGTGATCTCGTCACATTGCTGGAAGGGGAAGTTCTCTTTCCTGAAGCGGACTTGGATAGGGAAGTACCCTGTGCTTTTGCGTCAGACATGATATCTGACATCTTGATGTGTACCAAAGAGCCCACCCTGCTGCTCACCGGTCTTACCAACAATCAAGTAATCCGTCTCAGCGATATGATCGATCTCATCGCAATAGTATTTGTGCGGGGCAAAAAGCCTCTGCAAGATGTGATCGAAATGGCTGAAGAGCGGGGACTGCCGATCATTACTACAAAATTTACCCTTTATCGCTGCAGTGGTTTGCTCTATAATGCGGGTCTCCGCAGTTGTAAGATCTGAAGTAATGCCTGAATATCGCTTTGTAGCCGAGGGCTTTGAGGATGCAGTGCGCAAGTTCGAGGAGCAAAAACCTGAAGCAGAGGTTAAAACACAATTTGTCATTCCTGAAAAGGATTTTAATACAGCAGGCAAGGGCTCCAGTGAGCTCAAGAATTTGCTGAAACGCCTGGGCGTGGATTCTGTAGTCCTCAGAAGAATTGCCGTGGCCTCCTACGAAGCCGAGATCAATGTGGCTGCCCACTCCAAAGGTGGCATCATGTACAGCACTGTGTATGACGACCTGATCCATGTACGTTTTGAAGATGAAGGGCCTGGCATTGCCAATATTGAGCAAGCCATGACCCCTGGATATTCCACGGCAGATGATCTGGTGCGCGAGCTTGGTTTTGGCGCGGGACTGGGACTTCCCAATATTAAGAAGAATAGTGACGCCATGCGTTTGGTTTCTGCAGCAGGAAGCTGCACAAAGCTGGAGTTTCTCATATATTTCGCTAAGATATCATGAATAAAAAAGATAGCCCCTACTTTCACGCTATTCAGATCCTGGAGGACAACTGCACTGGCTGCACAGCCTGCGTGCGCGTCTGCCCCACCGAAGCCATCCGGGTGAGAGATCGTAAGGCAGATATAGACCCCTATCGCTGTGTGGACTGTGGAAATTGTATGGATGTTTGTGAATTCCACGCCATCATCCCTTCCAGCGATCCTCTTGACATCATACACAATTTCAAATACAAGGTAGTGATCATCTCCTCCAGTTTCTTTGGTCAATTTACCGAGGACATCAGCTATGCAGTGGCCAAGCAGGCCGTGCTGGA
This sequence comes from Candidatus Cloacimonadota bacterium, assembly GCA_020532515.1. Taxonomy (GTDB): domain Bacteria; phylum Cloacimonadota; class Cloacimonadia; order Cloacimonadales; family Cloacimonadaceae; genus UBA5456. The sequence continues at coordinate 2,494 of JAJBAY010000063.1, forward strand.
GCTGGGCTTTGACGAAGTGGCAGAAGAAGCGATGGTTACGGATTTCATGATCTCCATTATCAGAGATTATATCAGGGAAAACCGGGATAAAAGGCCTATTTTGGGCAGCAATTGCCCGGCGGTGGTGCGCCTCATTCAAGTAAAGTATCCTTCCCTGCTTCCCAATCTTTTGCATCAGGAAGCTCCGATGAGCATACTCACCCGTTATCTACGGGAAAAAATCGCCAAAGAACACAAGCTTTTGGACGAGGAGATCGGCATTTTTCTGATCGTGCCCTGTGTGGCTCATGTGACTGCGGTCCATCAACCTGAAGGAGCCTACAAACACCTGCAAGACGGAGCTTTTTCCACAGGCATGATCTATGGCAGGGTGCGTGAAATCCTCAAAGACATTCAGAATCATCCCATGGATATTGATACTTACCCTCAAGGGCTCACTTGGGCTCTCTCTGGGGTGCAGGCAGATTTGGTAGATACAGATGACATCAGAGCTCTCTCTGTGAATGGAGTGGAGAATGTGATGGACATCCTCTCCCGGATCGAGGATCACTATCTGGATCAATACGATTATGTGGTGCTGAGAACCTGCACCAATGGCTGCGTAGGCGGCTGCCTGAACGTGGAAAACCCCTTTGTGGCCATGAGCCGCATCAAGAAAATGAGCAAAGAAGGTACCAATAATGAAATCCATGTGGAAGAGCTCCAGGAGCTCTATGCCCAGGGCGAATTCACGGTGACCCCGCTGGCCCCGCGCCCCATCATGGAGCTCGATAAAGATATCAAGAAAGCCATTCAAAAGATGAAAAAGATCAATGAATTCCTCACCATGCTTCCGGGTTTGAACTGCAGTGCCTGCGGCTCGCCCAGCTGTTACGCCCTGGCGGAGGATATTGTTTTGGGCAAAGCCTCGATCGATGACTGCCTGGTGCTAAGGCGTGGTAATCCGGACGAGGATGAATAAAAAGAAAAAGGATATGAAGATGATAAAACTATCTGAGTACATTGCTGCAATCGATGGGGAAAATCATACTCCGGCTTTGGACCCGGATGAGATTCTGATTTCCGGCGCTTATGTGAGTGATATGCTGAGTGACGTGATGGGCTCGGCCAAACCGGAACAGGTCTGGATCACCATCATGAAACACCTGAACGTGATCGCAGTAGCCTCCATGACGGGGATTCCCGCCATTATCTTTGCCAAAGGACACGCGCCTGATGCTGCGGTCTGCGACAAAGCTTTGGAAGAAAGCATCTGCCTGATTAGCAGTAAACATGAGACTTTCGACCTGGCCGGAACGCTGTATAAGCTTTTGGGAAAATAATCAGAATCAATAATGCAGAGCTTTCGCGCTGACCTGCATATACATAGTGTGTTATCTCCCTGTGGAGGATTGGAAATGTCCCCATCGGCACTGGTGATGAGGTTCAAAGAGCTGGGTATTACGTGGTTTGCCATCACAGATCATAATAGTATGGGAAACTGCCCGGCCTATGCAGCGGTAGCCCAAAAAGCCGGATTGAGCTTTACCTGGGGGGTGGAAATCCAGACTGTGGAAGAAGTCCATCTGCTGGCCTATTTTGACGATCCCAGCCAGGCCCGGGCCTTTGATCAAGAGCTTTATCGGTCGCTACTTCCGCTCGAAAACGACCCGGAATTCTTTGGAGACCAAGTAATCATTGACGAAAATGAGAACATTTTGAGAGTGGAATCCAGAGCTTTGATAAATTCATCCTTATGGGATTTGGCTACTGCTACACAGCAGATATCTGCCTTTGGCGGCCTTGCCGTGCCGGCACATATCGATGCTGATGTAAACAGTATCATCTCTCAATTAGGCTTTTTACCGCCCAGCCCGGATTTTGAACTATTAGGGATCACGGCAAAGTTAGACCTGCCGCGGTATCTCGATCAGCATCCTGAGCTGGCAGCTAAAGCTTTCATAAGAGCCAGTGATGCTCACTATCTGGCAGATATTGGGCACGGATCTTGCATTATAAGAGTGCAAGAGCCTACTGCACAGGAAATTTTACGGGCCGCCCGCAAGACTGACGGCCGCTATATAAATAATGATACGTGAAAAAGAAAAGATCAACAAGGAGGAGTTATGGCTTCCGTAGCTCAAGATCAGTCCCGGGTCTATGACACCTTGGCTGAAGCAATCGAAGAAAGAAAAGATCTGCGTAATCCGCTGATCGAGGTCTTGCGCATAGCGCAGGAACTTTTTGGTTACCTGCCCATCGAAGTGCAGGAATTTATCGCAGAGAAGATGAACATCCCCGCCAGTAAGATTTATGGCGTAGTGACCTTTTACAACTTCTTTACCATGAAACCTCGTGGTAAATACACCCTTAATGTATGCATGGGAACGGCGTGCTTTGTAAAAGGCGCTTCCAGACTGGTGCAGATGATCTCGGATCAATTGGGTATCGGAATCGGTGAAACCACAGAAGACGGCCTCTTTACCATGAGTGCAGTACGTTGTGTGGGCGCCTGTTCACTGGCCCCTGTATTCGTGATCGGTGAAGATGCCTTTGGCCGCATCGACACCAAAGACAAAGTAAAAGAAATTCTGGATCGGTACGAGTAAATACATGCAAGACATTTCTTTGCACCTGCTGGATATCATTGAGAATTCCGTGCGAGCGGAAGCCAGAAATATCAAGGTGCGCGTAATTAATAATGTGCAAAAGAACCGCCTGCGCATCATCGTGGAAGACGACGGCGTCGGCATGGATTCGCACACTTTGGAAAAAGCCCAAGATCCTTTTTACACTTCAAAATTGCAGCGTGAAAAGAAAGTAGGGCTGGGCATCCCGCTGTTTAAGCAAAATGCGGAAATGGTAGGCGGCACGTTCAAAATGGCCAGCGAACCTGGCTTTGGCACAGTGCTCACTGTGGATTTCACTCTGGATCATATCGATAGAATGCCTCTGGGAAATCTCAAAGATACGCTTTTAAACGTGATCATTGGTCACAGCGATGTAGATTACTGTGTCCATTTGATCTACCGCGACAAGGCCAAAGAGCAATGCTTTTATCTGGATACCAAAGCTATTCGCGAAGAACTGGGTGATATCCCACTTACTTATCCCGATGTAATCGAATACATCGATCAATCATTATTTGAAGGAATACAAAATACAAACATGGAGGATGTCTGATGAAAACACTGGCAGACCTAAAAAAGATCCGTGAAAAAGCCCAGGAAGATATGAAACTTCGTGGCGGTAACGTACGCATTAAAATCTCGGTCGGGATGGGAACATCCGGGATCGCGATGGGCGCACGAGAAGTCATGAAAACTTTCTTGGAAGAGATTGCAGCAAGAAACCTTAGCGACGTCTTGGTAACCCAAACGGGCGAAAAAGGACTTTCTTCAATGGAACCGGTGGTGGACCTCATCGAAGAGGGCAAACCAAAAGTCACATATGGAAATATGAATCCGGACAAGGTTAAAAAGGTAGTAGTCGAGCACATCGTAAATGGCAGAATTGTCTCCGATTATGTTGTCGCTACTGGCGACTAAAGATAGGAGGATTTAAATGTCTCTGAAACATATTGACCTCCTGATCTGTTGTGGCTCTGGCTGCATCTCAGCCGGTGCCCTGAAGATTAAGGAACGCTTTCACGAAGTGCTAAAAGAGCACAAAGCCACAAACGAAGTAAACATCATCGAAACCGGGTGTATGGGTCCCTGCGATTACGGTCCTGTAATGGTGATCTACCCCGAAGGTATCTTCTACAAACATGTGACCCCGGAAGATGTAGAAGAAATCGTGAGTGAGCACTTTATCAAAGGACGCCCCGTAACCCGTCTGATGCTGCAGGAAGAAGAGAAAACCTTCGCTGCGCAAAAAGATGTGCCATTCTACCAGAAGCAGATTAAAGTAGCCTTGGAAAACTGCGGCTACATCAATCCTGAATCTTTGGATGAATACATCGCTACAGGCGGCTACGAAGCCTTGGGCACAGTTCTCACAGAAATGAAGCCCCAAGCTGTGATCGATGAAATGAAAGCCTCTGGCCTGCGCGGCCGTGGCGGGGGTGGATTCCCCACCTACATCAAGTGGCAGATGGTGCACGACAATAAAGCTGATCAGAAATACATCATTTGCAATGCCGACGAAGGAGACCCCGGTGCCTTTATGGACCGCTCCATCTTGGAAGGCGATCCCCATCGCATCCTGGAAGGCATGATGATCGGCGCATACGCTATGGGTGCCAGCATGGGATTTTTCTATATCCGTGCCGAATACCCCCTGGCTATCAAACGCATCAAGATGGCAATCGCCCAAGCCAAAGAAATGGGCCTCATGGGTGACAATATCTTCGATTCCGATTTCTCATTCGATGCCGAAGTACGTACCGGAGCCGGTGCCTTTGTGTGCGGTGAAGAGACAGCTCTGATCCATTCTATTGAAGGTGAACGCGGCAATCCCACTCCCAAGCCTCCCTATCCTGCTATACAAGGGCTTTGGGGCAAACCCACCGTGGTAAACAACGTGGAAACCTTCGGCAATATACCCACCATCTTCCGCAAGGGAGCGAAGTGGTTTGCCAGCATGGGAACCGAGAAATCTCCCGGCACCAAGGTCTTTGCCTTGACCGGAGATGTAAAGAATACCGGACTGGTAGAAGTGCCTATGGGTACCACCCTGCGCGAACTCATCTTCGACGTGGGCGGTGGCATGATCGGTGATCACAAGTTCAAGGCCGTACAGCTCGGAGGACCCTCTGGTGGCTGTCTGACCGTGGAACATCTGGATACTGGCGTGGATTACGAAAGCCTGAAAGAACGCGGATCCATGATGGGCTCCGGTGGCGTGATCGTGATGAACGAAGAAAAGTGCATGGTAAATGTGGCAAAGTTCTTTATGGACTTCTGCGTGGAGGAATCCTGCGGAAAATGCTCTCCCTGCCGCATTGGCCTCAAACAAATGCTGGAAATCCTGGAACGCATCACCTCCGGTTTTGGCCGTGAAGGCGATATCGAGGAATTACAACGTTTGGGCGAATCCATCAGCAAGCTCTCGCTGTGCGGACTGGGGCAAACCGCTCCCAATCCCGTGCTTTCCACCATCCGCTATTTCAGGGATGAATATGAAGCGCACATCAGAGATCGTAGCTGTGCCACCAAGGTCTGCAAAGACCTGATGCACTTCCAAATAGATAAAGACAGATGCATTGGCTGCTCACTGTGCGCCCGCAATTGCCCGGTGAAATGCATTACCGGTTCCCGCGACGAAAAATACATCATCCACCAGGTGGATTGTATCAAGTGCGGAAACTGCTACGATGTATGCCCAGTCAAGGCGATCGACAAAGAGCCAGGAATGCATCCTGACACTGTGGCTCACAGAGCTGAGCTAAGCAAAGCCGTAAATCGGTATGAAGACCTATAAGGGGAGAATATGTACAAAGAAATCTGCGCAAAATACGCCCCAAACAAGGATAACCTGATCTACATCCTGCATGAGATTCAAGATACTCACCCTCAGCATTATATTTCTACTGAAGCGGTAAATGAGATCTCTAAATATCTTAAGCTGCCGGAAAATCATATCTATGGAGTACTTACATTCTACTCCATGTATTCCACCACCCCCCGCGGTAAGCATATTATTCGCCTCTGCGAATCTCCCCCTTGTTACATCAAGGGTTCGATCAATATTCTGCGGAAGCTGAAGACCATACTGGGTGTCAGCGTGGGCGAGACCACAAAAGACGGGAAATTTACCCTGGAACTGTGTGCCTGCCTCGGTGTCTGCGGAAACGCTCCGGTGATGATGATCAACGATGATGTATATGGCGATCTTTCTGAAGAGAAAGTGGAAGATATCATTGATAAGATCAGAGGGAGGAACTGATGAAATACTATCGCTCCCATGTGCTGATTGGCATAAACGAAACTTCTCTGGCTGCAGGAGTGCAGAGCTTCATCAAAGCCTTAAGAGCCCAGCTTAGCAAAACCGGTCTTTCAGACGAAATCAACCTTCTGGAAACGGGTCCTCTTGGCTTTTTTGGCAAAGGCATCTGTCTCACTGTGTATCCTGATAACGTCAATTACGAAAATCTGAAAGAAGCTGATATTCCGCTGCTGGTCGAGGAACACTTCCTCAAAGGCCGTCCGGTTACCAGTTTGATGCTCGAATCTGCCGGCAAATTCAGCCCCAAGTTTAACTACGCCAGCCGCATTGTCCTGCGCAATTCCGGGATCATCGATCCGGAAAGCATAGACGATTATATTGGCACCGGCGGTTATGAAGCTTGGGAAAAGGCCCTCACCAAAATGCAGCCCAAGGACATCATCGAAGAGGTGAAAGAATCCGGTCTGCGTGGACGTGGTGGAGCGGGATTCCCGGCTGGCATAAAGTGGGGCTTTACCGCTCCCCTTGAGGCCGAGCAAAAATATGTGGTGGTGAATGCCGACGAAGGCGAGCCCGGTACCTTCAAAGACCGTCTGATCATGGAAGGTGACCCTCATCAGCTCCTGGAAGGACTGATGATCTGCGCCCGCGCTGTAGGTGCCACCAAAACCTACATCTATATCCGCGGTGAATACAAACTCTGCATCATGCGTCTGCAAAAGGCGATCGATGACTGCCGGAATTATGGCATCATCGGTAAAAACATCTTCGAAAGCGGCTTTGATCTGGATATCGAGATCAAGATCGGCGCCGGAGCTTATGTGTGTGGAGAAGAAACCGCTATGATCGAATCCCTGGAAGGAAACCGCGGCCATCCTCGCTGGAAACCGCCCTTCCCTGGTGTGAAAGGCCTCTGGCAGGCTCCCACGGTGGTAAACAACGTGGAGACCCTGGCCAATGTCCCCTTCATCATCAAGCAAGGTGCCCAGGAATATAAGAAATACGGAACCCCGCAGTGCACTGGCACCAAGGTCTATACCATCCTTGGCGATGTGGCTTATCCGGGACTGTGCGAAGTAGATATGGGCACCACCCTGAGAACCATCATCAACGACTATGCCGGTGGCATGCAAAAAGGCTTCAAGTTCAAAGCAGCCCTGGTGGGCGGTGCAGCCGGTGTCTTCCTTCCCGAAAAACTGTTGGATGTAAAAATGGATCTGGCCAGCCTGGACCAATACTCTGCTGTATTGGGCAGTGGCGCTATCCTGGTGATGAACGAACATCAAAGCATTGTCGATATGCTGTGGAGTATCCTGCGTTTCTTCCGTCATGAATCATGCGGTCAATGCGCTCCTTGCAAAACCGGCACGCAACAGCTTTATCGCTTGATCACAAAGATCAAGAAAGGTGAGGGTACGATGGAAGATGTAGAACTCATGCAATTAATTGCCGAGACTATGCTGAAAACCTCATTCTGTGCTCTGGGACAATCTCCGATCATGGCGATTCGCAGTGCTATTGAAAACTTCCGTGATGAATTCATCGCGATAACTAAAAAATAAACAAGAGGAATATAATTATGGCTAAAAACGTCAACGTTTGGATTGATGGTCAGCATCTGGAAGTTCCTGACACTATGACCATTATCGAGGTTGCCGACCAACACGGGATATATATCCCCCGGCTGTGCTACCACCCTGATCTGCCACCTACGGCAAATTGCGGCGTCTGCGTGGTCGAGCTCAGTGGAGTCCCAGTTCCCAAACGGGCCTGCTGTACGCCCGTCGCAGAGGGAATGAAGATCACATCAAACAGCAAGAAATTACGCAGCTACAGAAAAACTCTCGTTGAGATGATCCTTTCAAACCACGAAGTGGTCTGCCCCACTTGTGCCGCAAACAACAATTGTGAGCTGCAAACCCTGGCAAACAACCTGGGTGTAGATCCTTATGCTCTGCCCACCATCCTTGAAATGAAGGAAGTGGACTACAGTTCTCCATCCATCATCAGGGATCCCAATAAATGTATCTCCTGCGGACGCTGCATCACGGTCTGTAATGAAGTGCAGACCGTGTACGCTCTTACCAATAGCGATCGTGGCATAGAAAGCGAGATCACCACCGCCTTTGGCCTGGGCATGAACAATAGCCCTTGCGTGGCCTGCGGACAGTGCACAGTGTATTGCCCCACAGGCGCCCTGCGTGAAAGAAGCGAGCTGGACGATGTCTGGGATGCTATCCTGGATCCGGACAAACACGTGATCGTGCAGGAAGCCCCCTCCATCCGCGTATCTCTTGGTGAAGAATTTGGCATGCCTTTTGGCAGCGTCACTCCCAAGAAGATGTATGCCGCGCTCAGAAAGATCGGCTTTGACTCCGTAATGGATACAAACTTCACTGCCGACCTCACCATCATGGAAGAAGGCACCGAGTGCGTGAACAACCTGAAGTCAGGTAGCAAACGCCCTCTCATCACCTCTTGCTCCCCTGGCTGGATCAAGTTCATGGAAACCTACTATCCCGATCTTGCGGATTGTGTTTCCACGGCAAAATCCCCCATGAGCATGTTCGGTGTGCTCTCCAAAACTTACTATGCACAGGAACACGGCATCGACCCTGCCAAGATCGTCTCGGTAGCCATCATGCCCTGTACTGCAAAGAAGTTTGAGGCCCGCCGTCCTGAGCTCAGCGATAGCGGATATCAGGATACGGATTATGTGCTCACCACCCGTGAATTTTTGCGCATGATCAAAGAAGCTGGCATAGACTTCGTCAATATTCCTGAGGAAGAACCGGATGAAGGCATGAGCTTTTACTCTGGTGCAGGCACCATCTTTGGAGCCACTGGTGGCGTGATGGAAGCTGCTATCCGTTCTGCCTATACTCTCGTGACCGGCGAAGAGCTGGAAAACGTGGAGATCCTGGCCGTACGCGGACTGGAAGGCGTGAAGGAAGCTACTGTGAATATCCCCGGATTCGGAGATCTCAGAGTGGCCGTAGCTCACGGCCTGGGCAACGCCCGCAAGGTGATGGACCAAGTACGTGAAGGCCTGAAAACCAAGGGTGAATCCCCCTGGCACTTCATCGAAATCATGGCCTGCCCTGGTGGATGCGTAGGTGGCGGCGGTCAGCCTTATGGCAATGACATCGCTTCCCGTGCCCGTCGTGGCCTGGCTCTGTACGAAGAAGACAGATCCCTGCCCGTACGCAAATCTCACCACAATCCAGAAGTAACAAAAGTCTATGAACGCTTCCTGGGTGCACCGAATTCCAAATTGGCGCAGAAACTGCTGCACACCTACTACTTCAAACGCTCCATCAGCACCGGACAAGTGGTAGAAGAAGTAACTCACAAACATCATTAATAAAGTAATCTAATATAATGAAAGAGGTCGGTTTTCTGGCCTCTTTTTCTTTTCTTTCCCATAGCTGCCGGATTCGCTTGCGTCCAGTGTCGAACAAGGCCGTAACGCTGTCTTCAGACGGTGCGTGTCCAAACTGTGCAAAGCATTCTTTCAAAAGCAGATCGTGCACATTTCGCACCGTCTAAAGACAGCGTTACGGTGCGAATCCCAAGCTGTGCAAAGCATTCTCTCAAAAGAATATATTGAACCTATCGCACCGTCTGAAGACAGCGTTACGATGCGAATCCCAAGCTGCAGATTGAGTCCCGTAGGCATGGTATTTCTGATAGAGGCCCAGGCAAAAACATACCCAATGAATACCGTAGGCATGGCAGTTCAGACAAAACCAGTCCGGTAGGACGAAAGGCGAATGCCAATAGCCCAGCAGGTGACTGCTGGGGTGACCAGCAGATCGAATTCAGAGTCCGGAGCGTAACGCAGGACGACAGCTGATCCCTCAATATAGAATCCGCTATTATAGCCTGGGATTTATTGGTTCATAGAGCTGCGGGTGCCCTACCTTCAAAGGCAGGGAAAGAGTCTTGTCTTGGACGGCAACTTTGGGCGTGGCGGTTAAAACGCGCCACCTGTTGAATAATATTCCGGTTTTGAGCCACCTGTATTCCCAAGTTGAGCCACCTATATCCTTGTTTAGAGCCACCCAATATCATCACAGAGCCACCTTGCAATAAATGACCTACTAAATAACATGGGTAAT
>JAJBAY010000064.1 GCA_020532515.1 Candidatus Cloacimonadota bacterium
AATGTGAGATTTCTTGATCTACATATATACCAAGATGTTGCCAATATTCGTAACTACTTTTTCAAGCACTTATCGGGTGCCAAACCGCTCCTATCAAGCATCTACAAGGTTGGCTTGGAAAATTTCGCGGGGATGCGTGTTATTATTTGAGCCATTTCCTCAATTGTCATATTATCCTGAAATTACCAAGTGTGCAGCCATAGAAACCCATTTTTGATCATCTTCCTGCCAAAGCGATTAAGCAAGATAACAGACCCTGGCTTTCCCTTCTACCGAACTCGCTTTTACCACAGTTTCCACTCGAAGACAAGATCAAGACAAGTTCATGGCTCAGGAAAGCACCAGGGGTTTTCCCAGAGAGCTCATCGGTGGCAGCAGCAAAGCAAACCCCAAGAAAGCTCTTTTGCACGAGAGCCAAAGCAAAGAGGGAGCCTTGCAAAGCTCCCTCTTTCTTATAGATTGATATTATTTATTTATTTCAACATCAGCATTTTGCGGGTATAGCTCGCAGACGGAGTTTGCAGACGGTAGAGATAAAGTCCGGTGGCTACATTCTGCCCGGAATCATCCGTGCCATCCCAGGTAAAGCTATTGTTACCAGAGGGGATCGTACCCTTGTGCAGTTCTCGCACCAGCTGTCCCTTCATGTTATAGATATGAAGGGCGGCAGTGGTAGGGGCAGCACTCTCAAAAGCGATGGTGGTGCTGGGGTTGAAAGGATTTGGGTAGTTGCGCAGGTTGCTTACAGGGATTACGGCCACGGCATCCTCATTGCTCACATAGCTATCCGGGGCGGTAGTTGTGAAGCGAATTGCACGCCCGGCTTGCAAGATGGAAGCCGTAGGCGGATAGAAGTTTGCATAACTATAGGTGAGGCCAGAGAGCTGGTGATGGTCCTCTATACCTACCGTGCAATAGTTCCCTGTGGTATTGGGATTGTCCACAGTGTGGTATTGGATCACCACGTCGCCATCATCGTTATCTTTGGGATAGAGGATGATCTGGAATTTTTCCAGCGAGGCATCGTCACCGGCCTGGATGGTATATTGGCTGTAGGCTTCGTTCCACTGCAGGATATAGCGGTTGTTTGCGGCATCATACCAGTAGAGGATGCGCATATCGGCAAAGATATCATTTCCTTCTTCAGTAGTACCGATTATCTTGCCTTTGAGATCGTCCCAATACCCTGCAATCAAAGCATAAGGGCCCAGAGCGGCGGGGATATAGTGGTTGTTGAAATAGCTTTCATCTGTATGGATAAATGAGGCCCAACCATTGGAACTAACGGTGATGTGATCATAATCCTGACCAAAGAATCTGAAAGTAAAGGGCAGAGGAATCCGCTTTACACCATCATCCATAATCAACCAGAGATTGCCTGGCCCACCCAGTAAGGGATCCAGCTCAAACCAATTATATACAGGTGCCATAGGGTAGTCCACATCGGTATTATCATAGGCAAAATAGCCATATTCACAGGGACCGGTGGGATCATTGCTTTCAGGAATTCCTGCGGTGACAGCATAAAATGATTTCCATTCGTAGCCGTTGGCATCTCTAAATTCAAAGCTAAGCGGAATATTTCTGCCATCCCAGACACCGGGTAAGAGGCTGATATTGACGTTAAAGCTGATATCCTCTCCCGGGGCGATATTGCCTATCATGATGGGATTGGGCAGGATGGTAGCCGCCTCGGTGCGTGACTCTGCGATCACCTGAACATTGGTCATGGGTGCATTGCCACTATTGGCACAGGTAAAGCTGATGGTAGAAGTCTGATTCAAAGCCAAAACGCCGGAGTGATTCCAGACTGCAAGCCTGGCTCCTCCTCCAGAGACCTGGAAGATGTGGGTGCTGGCCGGATTCTGAGTCACGAAATTCAGGTTGATCACATCATCTGGGTGAATATTGTAATTGGCCTGAATCTGGAAATTCAGAGTATGGGTAGCGCCAGGGATGAGCCCAAAACTCTCGGGATTGAGTGCTGTAATCTCAAGGTTCTCATAATCCTGAATGTCTGCGGTAACGCCAGAATATGCATTCTGGGAATAGTTTTTTACAGTGATGGCAATCTGACGGGTTTCACCGGGATTGATGCGTTGATCGGCTCCGGTATTTACCATGATTCCGATGCCAGCCTGATCGTTTACCGTGAGTGTGCGTACCAAAGGTACCCAATTTGCTTTGGATACAGTAAGGACGAGGTTGCCCTCCTGTTCTGGGTCGATATTCAGGATTGCAATGCCATTTACGACTTTAGAATAGCTGAAATTGATGCTGTCTTTGCTGCCGGAGACAATAGCGCCTTCCAGGTGCGGAGCATTGATGCGGATGTGAGAGGTGGATTGGGCAAAGGTAAGCCCGCCTTCGATGATGTTTTCAGCAATCACCCCGGGCTCCAAAATCCACATGTTCATGGAAGGATCGGAGAGGATATTATAGACATGGAAATAGAAGGGCACGTACATTCCAGCGGCTTGATCATTAGGATAATTCTTATAAAGCTCTATCTTGCCCTGCAAGACAGAAGCACCAAAACCCCTCACTCCATAATCCAGAATCGAGCGGTAAGCTCCGCTGGAAATGGTATTGTTCAAACGAGTCTTGGTATGCAAATCTGATGGCCCCACAAAGGCAACGCAGCCGCCCAGTTGTGCCGAAGTACCCATCCTCATCCAAGCTTCACCAAAGGAAGGATTCACCGTGTTCGCAAAATCTCCGGTATTACACACTATAGAGAAAACAATGGGCATTTTGGGGCCGTTGTAAGTATTTGCCAAATCGGGAATGTGGAAACTGGGATAGTGCCAACCATTGGCATCTCCCCAACCCCGATAGCTGATGAACTGCACACCCCGATTGATGGATTGGGTAATCAAGGAAGTACCAGGAAAGCTGGGCGGATAAAACACTGTATCCACCGCGGCATAGCCATAATCCAGCATCTTATCACGCAGCCAACGGCTCATCCACACGGGTGTGGTGGGCCTGAGATTGCCTTCAGCATAGTTTCCGGCAATAGCCAGGCCACGCTTCATCCAATCGGTATTTCCCATAAAAGGTTCACGTTCATAGCTCACAGTTTTGGTGGCCATCACGATGAATTGCATGATATCATTAAAAGAAAAACGTCCCACCAGCAGCTCCGGGAAATAGTCATCCCCCTCAAGCAGGGTGTAATAATGGTCATCCGCATCGTTTTCGGCATATTCCGGAGAAGGGAAGAAGTTTGTGGGGATGCTGTAATTGCCCACAGTATCGCCCAAGAGCAGCAGATAATCAGTTCTATGCTCAAGGTAATGAGTGCGGATGGTATTGCGGATTTCCTGTAGAGAGCTTCCGGCATCGGCTCTATTGATTACAAAGACATCAAAGCCCAAAGAGCGTTTCCACTTGATAAATTCAGTTTGATAATTGGCCAGATTGGGATGGCTGATAATCAGCATCTTGGGTCTGGAGACAGGGAGATTGCGCAAATAAGAGCTATCCCAGTTGTCCGCCAAAGTCCGATATGCATCGATAAAAGCGGGAGAAAGGCTTTGGGGATAAGTGGTGGTTCCTGAGCCCTGAAGCTCAAAATCCAGATTATCCAAAGTAAGAATTTCGGTCTCGGTCTCCAGCTGAGTTTGAATCCTCAGAGTAAAACCACGCATCTCTCTAAAGATGAAGGGCTGCGAAAGCTGAAGAGCAGAATTCACAATCTCTTGACGACTCTGCAGATAGTCCCCCTGTTTGGAAAACACCCGCCAAGTCATTTGATTCACCAAGAGCTCTGCACTTTCATAAGGAAAGGCAAAGGTCCGGGAGATCATTGGGGTATCAGGAAATTCATCCTCACCCTCATCTATAGATACTTCTGCACGTTCAAAAGGAGCAGTACGCAAATTCTCAAAGCGGGCATTGATCCCGGTTCCAGTATCCTGAAAGCGTTCCAAAGTGGCTGCGCTTAGCAGGCTTATGCACATTATGCTTAATATTATTATCAGTTTTCTCATCGGTCCTCCCAATATTATGTTCTATATAGATGCAAAAAGCGTTCCGAAATATAAAAAGGTGTTTGTACAGGGATCCCAAGCATCTGAGTCAAGCGCAATACCTGGGCTTAATTAATAAAGAACCAGCGCACATTGGCGTGGATCGAAAGGGGGATGGGATACAGGCCATAGATGGAGGTGGAAAGCAGGTTCTTGACGCTTACATTGAAGTCAAAGAGCTTACTGATCCTGACGCCGGCGAAGACATCCAGCACTGTGGAAGCTTCTATCAAATATGGATTTACGGCATTGGCCAAATAATAATCCGAATGCCCCTGAAGGCTGAAACCAGCCTGGAGCAGATTGTCTTGACTGAGATAGCGATAGAGCCTCTGCTCGCTGATAAAGGTGTATTCCGGAGCTACCATCATGTTCTCATCATATTCCTGATAGCTCCAGCCCAGGTTCATCTTTAGCCGCCAATCATGCCAGCGTTTGTCGTAAGCACCCGCAGCGCGTAGGATCAGGACTTCTTTAGTGAGATCCTGCGCCAAAGTCTGCTGCTGCTCTTTCTTTTGGCCCAAAGCCAGTCTTAGGTTCAGATCGCCCAGATTCACCGCAGTGTAAATTGAGTTTTCCCAAGGGCTATTGATGTCCACAGCGGGAATCAAGACACCATTCAGGATGGAGCTCGCTTCATATATCGCTTTGCGATCGCCTGGATTCATGCGATTATGCGCTCCCACTTTGAAGATCCCCAAGCTCTTACTAAGATCAGCCCAGCTTTGCACGCTCCTCCAATCGAGCAGTTCCGCATTGGCCTCCAAATCCAGAAAAGAGGAGTGGGATAGCCTGAGTTGGGCTTTCTGCTCGTATTGCATCTGATTGTAAGCCGGTGCCGGGATGTAATTCTGGCTTAGATCGCGATATTCATAGCCCAGATCGAGCTGGGTGTAGGGCAAGGCGAATGATCTATTGGCAGCAATTTGCAGAGATTTTGAGCTCCAGCTTTCGCTAAGGGTAGCTCCCGAAATACGGTCATTGATGCTGCTCAAACTTAAAGTAAGCCAGGGATGCTGAATTTGGCTGATGATCTGGGTGTATTTGTTTTTGACCTGGAAATTGCCCAGATGCCAGTAGGCAGGATTAAGCTCGTAGGAGCCTGTTTCCTTCTGATATGACATGGCATCAAAGCTAAAGAGAAAGTCCCGGAAGCGGTAACTCAAAAACTGCTTTATAGAGCTGCCGCTATTAGCATAATCCACCCAATAGCCATTTGCCAGTCTGTAATCAAACTGCATGCTGGCGCCATCGAAACCCAAGAGATTCCCTTTGGCAAAGCTGAGCTGCACATTGCGGCTATCGTAATCTCCTAAAGAACCTTCCAGGCGCGAGAGGCTAACCGGATATTCATAGGCTAAATGATAGGCATTCAGACTGCTGCCATCCTGTTCAAACTGGTGGAACTGAGACATATAACCCATATAGTACCAGGACTGCAAAAAGGTGTTCGGCAGCTCAAAACCGCTGCTTTCGAGCTTTAGCGGGGCATTCTGCAAGCCGGCAAAATCGCTGCCCATCCGGTATGAATTAGAGATATTGGGGTAGGTATTCGGATCAAAGAGGCTGGCATCAGGGAAATCAACCTCCCGCAGAATATCGATATAGGAGATGATGTCGGCTTTTTCGATGCCGGCAAAGATGTCTTCAGCAATCTCCTCAGCTTGATCAATAATCTCTTCTGGGATGAGTACATTCAGGCTGTCTTCTTCTGGGAAAAGCTCTGGCAGAGGCAGATCTATCTGCTCTTCAGTCAGTCCATAGCTCTGAATCGCAGGTTCTGCTCCCAGATATACTGCACTCAGCAGCAACAGGATCAGAGCCAGCCGTTCGATATATACCATTGATAGGTTTCCTCGATCAATTCGGGCATTCTTGGGGCGGGATTCCAGTCCAGCAGCTCGCGGGCTTTGGAGCTATCGATCAGCCAGGCTTCGGCTGTGATTTCCTTGTACTTTTCCAGGTTCATCACCTGCGGACGCCGGATGATTCTGCCCCACATATCACTCAGGGCAAAAGCTCCATGGGCAAGGGCCTGGGGAACGATAATCTGACGATTCTGGGTAGCCATCGCTTTAGCAATATATTGAACCACTTGGGCCTGAGTATATGCCTCATTATCACTGGCAAAAAAGGTCTCTTTGTTTACATCGTTGTTAATGATCAGGTGATGGATAAAGTCCGCCAATTGGCTCACGTGGATCATATTCATCAGCCGCTCCTGTCTGCCAATCTGCATGCTGAGACCCCTTTTACAGAGCTTAAATAGCTGCAGAAAATCACGATCCTGAGGACCATATATAGAGCAAGCCCGCACGATATTGTAAGGTTGCCGGCACTGCTCGTGGATCACCTTTTCGGCCAGGGCTTTGCTCTTGCCATAGATGGAAATCGGCTCACTTGGGTCAGATTCTTTGCGGGGAAGAACGCTGGTGGAGGGGCCGGATGCAGCCTGTGAACTCATATATATCAGCCGGATGGGGTGCTCTATGTGATTGATGGCAGACACGATCTTTTGAGTGAGACCGATATTGGCAGCATACATTTCTGAATGATTGAGGCTCTTGGTCATGCCGGCATTGTGAATCACTAGATCAAGATCTGATAAAGCTTCAGATAGCTGTTTGGAATTGGAGTAGTCGATTTCGCGTACAGCCAGACCCTGTGCATAGAAAGGTCTACGCACCAAAGCTACCGGCTTGAAATTCTTTGCTTGCAAGCTGCTGAGGAGGGTGCTGCCCACGAAACCGTTGGCGCCTGTGATCGCTATTTTCATCGGTCTCCTGTGTTCCCAAAAAAGAAGTGGTGGGCGTTAAGGGACTTGAACCCCCGACATCTTGCTTGTAAGGCAAGCGCTCTCCCAACTGAGCTAAACGCCCACTATTTATTATATTTAAACGCTGGTCGGGGTGAGAGGATTCGAACCTCCGACACCTGGTTCCCAAAACCAGTGCGCTAACCGGGCTGCGCTACACCCCGCAGCAATTGACTCACATCAAATAAAGAGGCTTTTTCTGTCAATCTTTTTTTTAGTTGGCAGCCCCCAATTCTTTCTCAAAAGCTAATTCTGAGCTGTTTGGGGATCACGTGATTTGTAGCGACCTTCCTGCATAGGATGTCGTGGAGATGACGTGGAGATAAGAGGATTTTCCCCTGCTATCTGCACGGCATCTCCACGGCAACTAACGGGGTAGGACAGTACTTGCAGCTGTATAAGCAAGTCTGAAAATGTTTGAGCTTAGATAGATAGCACAAAGTGAAGATATGTGAAAGTTCCCAAATGACCGTGAGGACCATGAACAAGATGCTGTCTGCAGGCCAGAATTGCCTTGACGATAACTGTCACCCGGATTAGCTTGTAAAAAGAGTTTAAAATATTATTTTGGGAAGAAATATGATGCTTGATTTTGATGTGCATGCCATTTGCAGGTCGTTGCAGGACCATCCTATTCAGCTTTATTATAAGTGCCTTAGCACCCTTTGTGGGATAGAGTTGCCCTGATGTTTCTTCGCAAAAAGCACTATAGAGAAACCGATGAGAATAGGGAGCAATTGCTCTTTTGCGTGGTCTCTTTGTATCTTTATATGTCCCGCAGTGCCCGGCACCGAGGCAAAGAGATTGTCTTTATTGATCATCTTTTGCACAGCATGTTCGGCTCCGAGATTCCGCTTTATGAGATCGAGCAGGCCATGCTCAGCAAGCTCTCACTCAGAGAAGCTGCCAATATCCTCAATCGTTTGCTTCAGGAGCCGGATAGGATCAAGCTCATCCTCAACCTCATCAGCCTGGCCTACCATCAGCGTAGCCGGATTCAGGTCTTGGGCTCGGTAGAAATAGTGGAATTGACCGATCTTTTGCGTCTGGACGTGAACATACTGGATCCTATCTACGATCTTTTTGAGGGCAGCGCCAATAGCGTTAGATTGCCTATAAAGCTTTCTCAAGACAGCCAGGGTAGCATTAAAAACTCCATGCATTGGGCACCACAGGGTGGGAACCTCAAAACCGGCAATGAGACCCTGCACTTTTTGATGATTGAGGGCCTGGTACTGGTGCGCAATCCTGGCAGCGGCAGGTTCCAGATTCGGGGGGAGGATACCCAGAGGGACTTGTCCGGGGACGACTATCACCTCATTCTGCCGCAAGAAGTTCTGACCTGTAAGGCCTGGAGTCTCGAACACAAAGACCTCTGGCAAATCTATCGGCAACTGAGCCACTTGGGCTCCCTGGACAGCTATCTGCAAAGACTATCGGTCAGCAATAACCATAGTGAAGAGCATCAGCAGTATTTCGTAGATCTGATCGCTAACATGCTGAATATCTACCTGATAGGTAGCGAACGCAGTATTATTCGCTTTTTCAGACAGGATCAGCATTGGCAATTGGAGCCTCTGCAAAACATCGATATCAGAGTGAATATGCTGCCCTTGAATAGGAGCCTCAGCTTCAGTCAAAACAGCGACGTGCTCACCATCTCAGGCCGTAATTACATTGTAAACCGTCATTGGGAGCTTATCGAAATTCCCTTACAGATTTCCGAGCTCAAGGTACAGGATGTATGGCACTATTTTGATGAAGACACTCCAGCCTTAAAAGGCATCTCCTTTACCCTGCAAAAAGCTACCATGATGGCAATTATGGGTCCCAGTGGAAGCGGGAAGACCACCCTCTTGCAAGTGGTTCTGGGCGAGATCAAAGCCCGCCAGGCCAGGATTCAGCTTGATTCCAAGGACTTCAGAGAGAACTTTGGCGCCTTTCAGCCCTACATCGCTTATGTGCCTCAGGATGATCTGCTGTTTTCCAATCTCAGCGTATATGAAAATGTCTATTACAAGCTCAAACTCTCTCTGCCAGGGCTCAAAGACCCTTTAGAAATCCGCAGTCGCATCCAAAACCTGCTAAGGAGTGTGGATCTTTTCGAACAGCGGGATATGCTGGTGGGAGATGTGAACAATAAGAAGCTCAGCGGAGGACAAAGAAGACGGCTGAACATCGCGCTGGAACTGATTTCCGGACCGGCAATCCTGATCCTGGATGAACCCACCAGCGGGCTCTCCTCCAAGGATTCAGAAAGCATTATCCAACTCCTGGGCGAACTGCGGGACCAGGGGAAAATCGTGATCAGCACCATTCACCAGCCCAATGCCAGCATCTTCAATAGCTTCGATAAGGTATTGCTGATGGATAAAGGCGGAGTGCAGGTGTATTTTGGTGATGCGGCAGCCGCTTTTGACTATTTTGCTGAGGAGCTGCTGCAGGTTGAGGATCCGGCACTCACCGAGAAGCTGGCGCTGAAAATGCCCGATTTCTTCTTCGATCTTGTGGAGTATCGGGACTCAGCAGAAGCGCGAGTATTCGATCCGGATTATTGGGACAAAAAGTACCGTGATTTTAGCTTTTTACAGGCTATGAACTGGGACAATAGTCCCGTGCATAATGAAGAAGGTCCTTCGCAAAGCAAGAGAGCGTGCTTCAGCCTCAGAAACCTGACCATACTCTTTAAGCGCAACTTCTTGAACAAAAGCCGCAGCCTGCTTAATCTCTTTATGACTCTTCTGGCCGCCCCTATCCTGGCCCTGCTTACGGCCTTTGTCCTGCGCAGCTCTGTAGATCTGACTTCCTACAATTACTATCAAAACCAGAATGCCATACTCTTCGATTTTATCGCTGTGATTATCTTCATCTTTATAGGTTTGGCAAATAGCATCGACGACATCCTGGGTGAAAAACGCATCATCAAACGCGAACTCAAGATGGGCATTAGTGCCTTAAGTCAGCTCACGTCGAAGCATCTGGTGCTGTTTTTGATGACCTGCGTACAAGCCTTACTGTTCTATGCGGTGTCGGCTTTGGTGCTGGATATGAGAGGTTTCCTGCTACCCAAGTTTATCTTTTATGTGCTTTCCGGAATGACCGGATACAGCCTGGGTCTGCTCTTTTCCAGCATTATCAAAGACCGCTCGGCTGTGATCAATATTCTGCCGCTGGTAATCATTCCACAGATCATGTTCAGCGGTGTGGTGATCGAATTTACCAAGATGAATCCTATGCTGAAAATCAGCCAGGAAGCGGATATCCCGGAGTTTTGTCAGCTTATCCCCTCGCGCTGGCTGGTGGAAGGCCTGGTGATCGGCAGCGCGCAGCACAAGCTATTGGCACGCAAGCAAGAGGCATACGTTAGCAAGCGGAAAGAGCTCATCGCCTCCAG
The DNA here is from genome assembly GCA_020532515.1 of Candidatus Cloacimonadota bacterium. Classification (GTDB taxonomy): domain Bacteria; phylum Cloacimonadota; class Cloacimonadia; order Cloacimonadales; family Cloacimonadaceae; genus UBA5456. Next base: position 10,244 of record JAJBAY010000064.1, read on the forward strand.
CGAGATGACTGCAATGCTCAGCCTTGCCATGGCAGACGATTATCAGGACTTCCTGGAAAGACATCCAGAGCGCCGCTATGCCAATCAGAGCACCCAAACTTTAGTAAATATCAGCCAGGGACGCTATTCCAGCAGACAGGTAAATGCCTTCTTCAGCTACAAGATGCGCCTCTTTGGCAAAGAGTTTTCCACCATCGTGGCGGATTTCTTTGTGAGCCTCTTGTTTATTGCCTTGGCAGCCACGTTTACACTGATCAGGATAAAAAGGTACTTTAAATGAACATCTTCGTTCGTAGCCAGGAAAACGACCTCTTCAAATACCTCAGCGATGCTGATCTCGGCAAGCTGATGGCGAAATGTGAAAAGAAGAGCCTCAAAGCTGGCGAACTCATAAGCTCCAATACCTATTCCGCCATCCTGATCGTTTTGACAGGGAAGCTCAGCAGGTATTCATCCACTGGCCGCAAGGCTGGCAGCATCTTCCCCGGAGAGATCGATTTGGAGGCAGGGCTTTTTGCAGAAGAAGCGCTGAACTACCACCTCAAATCAAACGGCGCCAGTGAGGTCCTGCTCTGCCCTTACTCTGTAATTCAAGGCATTACCGAGCCCGAGCTTCAGGCCCAAATCCAGGCTGCGATCAACGACAGCCTCAGCCTCAAAATCGCCAGTCTCACCCATAGAGGTCACGATGATAGTCCAGAATGAACACCCGCTGTACCGCTACCTTGATGAGGCAGAAATACGCATCGTGGGACAGGCCAAACGCAGCGAGACCTTTATGCCACAAGACATCATCATTTCCACCGGAGACCGCAAACGCGATATCCTCTGCATCGATGAAGGACAAGCTCTGGTGTTCATTGAAAATGAAGCCGGAGAAAGCATCGAAGTCGCTAGATTAGAGGCCGGCAGCCTCATTGGAGAGATGAACTTCGTGATGCCCACGCATCGTACGGCAAGCGTAAAAGCCTTGGGCGAAGTGAAGGCCAGCATCTATCCCTACCACGAACTTTCAGTCATCCTGGCCCAAAACTACAGCCTGGCTTACAAGGTCTTTGCCGCCTTGAACCTGCAAATGACCCACAAACTCCTGGGCATCATAAAGTAAGAGCGATCATCCTCTTTCCAGAATCCTGCTGAAAGGCATTAGCTTTAAAGATATCCGTTAATCAGCCTGATCCCTTAGATCCGCGTGATCATCAGTTTTTCCATAACTTGCTTAATTTTCTTGACAGAAAAGCCCCGCTTCCGATTTTGGTTTTTACACTAAGTGCTGAAGTGGTGAAATTGGTAGACACGCTAGTTTCAGGGACTAGTGAGCGAAACGCTCATGGGGGTTCGAGTCCCCCCTCCAGCACCATTTTTTTGCCTGGATTTCCCAGCCTCATTTTCTCCTCAAACCTGAGGAGCAAACAAAATCATTGACGACTTTCCCTCTTTTATGTATTTGGTAAAGGAAATAGAAAGGGAGTGAGTGCCATGAGAGACTACCGCAGTATCATTGAAAGGCTGAACCTTTTGCCCCATCCTGAAGGTGGCTATTACCGCAGAAACTGGCAATCCGTGCTGCAAGCTGAGACTCAGGATGCCAACGGCAAAATCCTCTATGCTCTGCGCAGCATCGGCTCTTCTATTCTTTTTTTGTTACCATCTCAGCAGGTGAGTATGTGGCACAGGGTGGCTTGCGATGAGATGTGGCACTTTTATCATGGCAGCAGCCTGTGCTTGCACCTTCTCAGCGCTGCCACAGGATATTCAAGACATATACTGGGTCTGGATTTGGAGCATGATGAATTGCCTCAGTTTATCATTCCCCGGGGCACCTGGTTTTGTGGGGAAGTAATGGAAGAGGATTCCTTCAGCTTTTGTGGCTGCACGCTCTGGCCATCCTTCAGCTTTGCTGATTTTGATTTTGCCCAGCAGGATGAACTCTTGACTGAATTTCCCGATCATAAAGATTTGATCAAGCGCATCTTTGCTAAACAAAATAACACTTAATACGGAGACTTAATATGGAAAAGAAGATCTTTGTCCTGGATACCAATG
>JAJBAY010000065.1 GCA_020532515.1 Candidatus Cloacimonadota bacterium
TTGTCCACTGGAAATACTGCAAGCCAACGTATTTCTTCGGCTGAATGATAAGAGCCGTATGAAGCGAGAGCTTCACGTACGGTTCTGTGAGGGGTTTGGGGTGAAACTCCCCTTACCTACTCGACAATAGCAAGACCATTGGCTTGGAATCAAATAGCACTGCAGTTCCATATGAAGTCCAAAGAGCCCCGAAGCCGGTGGATAGTTTGAAACCAGGAAAGGCTCTTTGAACTCCATACGGCAGGAATCAAAGAGCACTGCAGTTCCATATGAAGTCCAAAGAGCCCCGAAGCCGGTGGATAGTTTGAAACCAGGAAAGGCTCTTTGAACTCCATACGGAAGTTACACTGTCACGACAATTCTGCTTTTTTGATTGACAAAAAAGCCTATGTACGAGTTCATGCTCTGATTGAGATATTATCTAAAATAAATTAAGGTCCGGATTTGTGTTTAATGCGTTTACGCAGCAAAGCTGAATCCGGTTCAGCTAAATTGAGAGCCAAAGGAGATAGAAATGGCTGTACCCAAAAGAAAGACATCGAAGACCAGAAGAGACAAGCGCAGGACTCATGACGCCCTCACGCCTCCGAGCTTCAGCACTTGCCAGAAATGTGGTGAGCCCACCCGTTCACATCATATATGTGAAAATTGTGGCAGCTACAATGGCAGACAAATTCTCGCAGTAAAGGAATAAATTTGCGCGTAGCGCTGGATGCCTTTGGTAGTGACGGTGCACCGCATCCCGAGATAGAGGGTGCCGTGCTGGCTATCAAAGAAGACCTGTGCAGAGAAGTGATTTTGGTGGGAGACGAAAAGGTCCTCTCCGCTGAACTCAGCAAATACTTTTACGATCCTGCCCGCATCAGCATCGTGCACGCCTCCCAGCGCATTGAGATGGGAGATAGTGCCGCGGCTTCTGTGCGCACAAAACGGGATTCTTCCATGATGCGGACCATCGCCTTGCACAAAGAAGGCCAGGCGGATGTGGCAGTATCTGCGGGCAATACCGGAGCCATGATGAGTGCCTCCCTGATTACTCTGGGACGCATGAAGAATGTGCTCAGGCCCGCCATTGCGGGAGTTTTTCCCACCCAATCCGGGCACCAGGTTATCTTGGATATCGGTGCCAATGTGGATTGTAACGCCCAGCATCTCATGCAATTTGCCGTGATGGGCTCCAAGTATTATGAATTCTTTTTCAAGGCGCCCCAACCCAAAGTGAGCCTGCTCAACGTCGGTGAAGAAAGTGCCAAGGGCAATGCTGTGTCCAAAGAAGCGTATCACCTGATGGCTGAGAGCAAGGACATTAATTTTGCCGGCAATATCGAAGGCAAAGACGTGCTCAGCGGAATCACAGATGTGATAGTCTGCGACGGCTTTGTGGGCAATGTGATGCTCAAGACTATTGAGGGAGTGGGCTTTTCGATCTTTGAGATCCTCAAAGAGCAGATCAATAAAGATTGGATCGCAAAGCTGGGAGCCATGCTCTCGTACCCGGTATATAGCTATATCAAAAAGAAACTGGACCACACCGAATATGGCGGCGCCCTTTTGGTGGGACTCAATGGCATCTCCGTGGTTTCGCACGGACGCAGTAATGCCAAAGCGATCAAAAATGCCATCCGCATTGCAGCGCGCATTGCGGAATCAGGTTTTGTGGAAAATACAAGAGATTATTTTGAGAGGTTGTAATGGGACTTTATTTTGCTAAATTCTCTGCCTTCGGGAGTTTTGCCCCAGCCAAGATTCTGACTAATCAGGATCTGGAAAAGATTGTAGATACTTCCGATGAATGGATCCGTAGCCGCACCGGTATGGTGGAACGCCGGATTGCCAGCAAAGAGGAAGCAGCCAGTGATCTTGCCTATCAAGCAGCGCTAAACGCTATTGAAGCCTCCGATGTGAAGTATAAAGAGATCGATCTGATCGTGGTAGCCACGATCTCCGGAGACCATCCCTTCCCTTCCACAGCCTGCCTTTTACAACACAAACTTGGCCTGAAGGGCATACCCGCTTTTGACGTCTCTGCAGGCTGTACAGGATTTATCTATGCCTGCGAAGTGGCCCGTCAATTTGTGGAAAATGGTACTGCGCGCAACGTCTTGGTAGTGGGTGTGGAAATCCTGACCAAGATCACAAATTGGACAGACCGCAATACCTGCGTGCTCTTTGGAGACGCAGCCGGTGCCGCAGTGATTTCCAGAGCAGAGCCCACCGATATCTCCCGAATCATCGATATCAAGCTGGATGCCGATGGCAGTATGGGAGATTATCTGATCCAAATGGCGGGAGGATCCCGCTTGCCAGCCAGCCATGAAACCGTGGATGCAAATCAGCATACCGTATATATGGAAGGCAACCGAATTTTTAAAAGCGCGGTCAAGAGCATGTATGCCTCCTCAGACGAACTGCTCAAACGCAACAATCTCACTTCTGCCGACGTGGATTGGGTGATTCCCCATCAAGCCAATCTCAGGATCATCGAAGCCCTGGCAGACAAGATGAAAGTGCCGATCAACAAGGTGATTATCAATATTCAGAAATATGGCAACACCTCCTCGGCTACAGTTCCTCTGGCCACCGATGAGGCGATTCGCAGCAAGAAGATCCGCAGAGGCGACATCCTGCTGCTCACTTCTTTTGGCGCAGGACTCACCTGGGGCAGCGTCTTAGCCCGATATTAGAGGTTTCATTATGAAGATAGCTTTTGTATTTCCCGGCCAGGGCGCCCAATATGTGGGCATGGCTCAGGACTATATCGATGGGGACCCCATCGCCAAGCAGACCTTACTGGATTTTGACGCCGCACAAGATACTCAGCTTTTTAAAACCATGCTGGAAGGGCCGGAAGAGCAGCTTAAGCAGACCTCGCTCACCCAACCCGCGATCCTCTTCCACAGCATCTGTGCACTACGCAAGTTTCAAGAACAGTATGATATAAAGCCGGACTTTGTGGCCGGACACTCCCTGGGAGAATTCTCAGCTTTGGTGGCCTCCGGTATTCTTAGGCTGGAAGACGCCATGCACATCGTGCATAAACGCGGTGAGTACATGGTCAAAGCCGTGGGAGATATCCCCTTTGCCATGGCTGCGATCATCGGCCTGGATGCAGAAACGGTTACCGCTATCTGCCAGGAGATTAGCGAGCAGGCTCTGGTGCAGGCGGTGAATTATAATACCCCGGTGCAGACCGTGATTTCCGGCACAGCAGAAGGGGTGAGAATGGCCTCTGAACTGGCGATAGCCAAAGGTGCCAAACGGGCAATCCCACTGGTGGTGGGAGGTCCTTTCCATACTCCTTTGGTGGAGAAAGCCAGCGGCTGGTTGATCAATGAAATGGATAGATTCAGCTTCCTGCCAGGAACGATCCCGGTGGTCTCAAATCTGGATGCCCAACCCAGCCTGGACGGTGCTGTCGCCCGCGAAAAACTGGGCCAGCAAATCATCTCCCCTGTGCGTTGGGTGGAATCAGTCCGCTTTATGATTGCCTCCGGAGTGACTCACTTTATAGAATTTGGTCCCCAGAAAGTTCTGAGCGGGATGATAAAGAATATTGACAAAGAAGTGCAGGTTAATTCTATTGACCGCATCGTGGATCTTGCTCTGCTGGAAGAAGTTCTTCACTGAATGATGTTCAGCGTAGCAAGCCTAAGAGATTAGAATAAGGAATATATAATGCACGAACTTACAGAACAAATAGTAGTGATTACCGGAAGTGCCAGAGGCATTGGTTTTGCCATTGCACAGCGTTTTGCCTCCGCCCTGGCTACGGTTATCATCATCGACCTCAATGCTGAACTGGTGGACAAGGCTGTAAAAAGCCTAAGAGATCAGGGCGGCAAAGCCTTTGGTTATATCGGCAATGTGACCGATGGTAAAATGATCGAAGAGCTTTTCGCTCAGATCGTGAAAGAGCATGGCCCTATCGATACTTTGGTCAACAACGCCGGCGTCACCCGGGACAATCTCATGCTGCGCATGAAAGAAGAAGAGTGGCAGCTGGTGATGGATATCAATCTCAAAGGCACCTTTATTTGCACACAAAAAGTTTTTAAACATATGATGAAAGCCCGACAAGGCAGCATCATCAATATCGCCAGTGTGATCGGGCTGATGGGCAATGCCGGTCAGGCAAATTACGCTGCTTCCAAAGGTGGCATGATCGCTTTTACCAAAAGCTGTGCCAAGGAATTTTCCAGCCGCAATGTAAGAGTAAACGCAGTGGCTCCCGGTTTTATCGAAACCGAAATGACCGCTGCTCTCAGTGAAGACGTCCGAGCTAGTTACGCCAAGGTCATCCCTTTGGGGAAGATGGGCACACCTGATGATGTGGCAAAGGTTTGTCTGTTTTTGGCCAGCGAATTCAGCTCATATATCACGGGCCAGACCATCGCAGTAGATGGCGGCCTCACCATGCATTAAACAGCATTTACCCAAAATAAAATAGAGAAAATCTCTTCAGTAAAATAGGAGGAACAATGGATATTGAAGCAAAAGTAAAACAGATCGTAATGGATAAGCTGGGCGTAGAAGAAGCTCAGGTCGTTCCTGCAGCAAACTTCATCGAAGACCTGCGTGCAGATTCTCTGGACACAGTAGAACTGGTAATGGCCTTTGAAGATGAATTTGGTCTGACCATTCCTGATGAAGATCAGGATAAACTTCGTACCGTTGGCCAAGCCATCGATTATCTGAAAGAAAAGCTCGGTTAATCGAGACCCACAGCGGAATCAATCCTGATCTAATATTATCAGGATTGATTCCATTATAGATCGTTCTGCCTCTGGCTACGCACTTGCAGGTATTTCGCCCGCGTTTGGCACTGGCAGACTCTAAAAACACGAGGTATATATGACAAAAAGAAGAGTCGTGATAACCGGCTATGGCGCCATTACCCCGGTGGGACACAATGTGTCTCAGACCTGGCAAAGCCTGATCAGTGGAGTAAGCGGTGTGGGGATGATTACTCACTTTGACACCAGCAATCTGCCGGTGAGGATAGCCGCCGAAGTAAAGAACTACAAAGCTGAAGACTATTTTGACCACAAAGAAGCCCGCAAGATGGATCTTTATACCCAATTTGCCATGATTGCGGCACGAGAAGCTGTACAGCATGCCGGCCTCATCCTCGGGAGTTTTGATCCGGAACGCACCGGAGTCATCACCGGAGCTGGCATTGGCGGAATCCAAACTTTTGAAGAAGAATGCATAAAGTGTCACACGGCCGGGCCACGCCGCATCAGCCCCTTTTTTATACCCAAAATGATCGGCAATATCGCCGCGGCTCACATCAGCATCGAACACAATTTTAAGGGCATCAATTTTAACGTGATGAGTGCCTGTGCCAGTGCGAATCATGCTCTGGGCACAGCCCTGCGTGCCATCCAATACGGAGATGCCGATATTATAATCTCAGGAGGCACAGAAGCTGCAGTGACCCCTCTGGCGGTAGGAGGATTTTCCTCCATGCGCGCCCTTTCCACCCGCAATGATGATCCAGCCTCCGCTTCCCGTCCTTTCGACAAGGAACGCGATGGCTTTGTGATGAGCGAAGGCGCCGCAATCCTGGTGCTGGAAGAGCTCGAACATGCCAAGGCCAGAGGCGCCAAGATCTATGCCGAAATCGCTGGTTATGGTGCCAGTGCAGACGCCTATCACATCACCGCACCTACGGAAGATGGAGAAGGCAGTGCGCGGGCGATCTTGATGGCTATCAAGGATGCCGGCCTCAAAGTAGACGATATCGATTATATCAATGCCCATGGCACTTCTACTCCGCTCAACGACAAAGGCGAGACTCAATCCATCAAAACAGTCTTTGGTTCCAGAGCATATAAAATGAAGATAAATTCCACCAAATCCATGGTGGGACACATGCTGGGCGCAGCCGCTGGCATCGAAGCCATTGTCTGCATCAAGAGTATTGAGACAGGAATTATCCACCCCACCATGAACCTCACAAATCCCGATCCCGATTGTGATTTGGATTATACCGTGGGAGGCGCGGTGCAGCATAAGGTAAATGCCGCACTGTCAAATTCCTTGGGTTTTGGCGGACATAATAGCGCGTTAATTATCACCCGCTACGAAGATTAAACAGTTCAAGCTATTGGCTCCCAGCGCTGGCTCTGCTGAGTTGGGAGCCGTTTAACAAAAATGAGTAAGAAAATGAAGAAAATCATCTCCCAGATCCTGGAGTACTTTAACGGCAGCCGCATCCCGGAGGCTTATCCCAAATGGGAAAAAAGCCTGGCTACCTTGCAAAAACGCTTTGATTATAGCTTCAACGACCTCACCCTGCTCAAGGCTGCTCTCACCCACAAATCCTATCTGCACAGGCATTTTAACGATCACAAAATGCCCTCTCCCTTTGAGCGCATGGAATTTTTGGGTGATAGCATCCTCGGCTTTGTAGTGTCCAAAGAGCTCTTCAACCGGCATCCGGACGAGCAGGAAGGGAAGCTCTCCAAACTGAAATCCAAGATTGTCTCCGAGACCTATCTCACCCTGAAGGCAAACAATCTGGAACTGGGCAAATACCTGCTACTCAGCCACGAAGAAGCCGCCTCCGGAGGTGCAGAGAAGGCCTCCATCCTCTCGGATAGTGTGGAAGCCCTGATCTGCGCGATCTATCTGGATAGCGGCATCGCTGCGGCCACCAGGTTCGTCAAAAACCATATTCTGGTGGATTATGAACAGACAGTAACGCGGGATGAACTGGTAAATTACAAATCCATTCTGCAGGAATACCTGCAAGGGCACAATCAGGAACCTCCCAATTATGTGACTATAGGTGAAGAAGGACCGGAGCATCAGAAGCTCTTTACGGTGGAAATCCGCCTGGGTAACAAGATCTGCTGCACCGGCAAAGGAAATACCAAGAAAACTGCGCATCAGGAAGCCGCCAAGGCTGCCTGCCAGAAATTGGGCATATAGCGCGCGGACAGCCAGGCCACGCTGGACAAGTCAATTTATTTAGGGGGTTAATCAGCCCCTTTTTTTATAAGGTGCAGGATCAGCCTTATTTGCCTTCCTCATCGAAGACAGCGGCAGACAAAGTTTCTATAGTTGTGCTCTTGGCTACGCTTTTGACTATTGTGCTGATCTCGCCAGTTGATAGTTTGATAGCCGTCCTGACTGCAGGATGATTCTTGTTTTTCTCTTTTTTCCCTAAGCCAAGGACATATACATTAGCTTCTGTGCCCGATCCAACCACGATTACTTTATAAAAACCATTGTCATTGCTGGTAGATGTGGCAGAGGGGATAGTCACTGTTTCTGTCTCTTTTTCTACAGCCGATTCAGGTCTTGTAGCCCAACCCAGAAGATATCCTATTTCGTCAGCAGTAATATTATCGCCAAGCTCCTCAGTATCACCTTGTAGGGGAAGAGTTTTGTAGTATTGGGCGATCTGATTGGCATAGCTTTGGGCCTCTGCTTCGATTGCAGATTTGTTGGTGATAAAAGACTGGTTGCTAAACATCTGGATGCCGACGGCAGTAGCTGCAACAATGATGATTACGCTGAGTATGATTAATAGAATTGGTTGTACTCCCATTCTAATCTCCTTTTTGAGCTTATTCATTTTTAGACTTTCACTTCAAATATTTCATCCTCAGAGGAAGTGATCATGTAATGAAGCAAAAGGTGTTCTGGATAATCTGTCAAGCTTTTTATCGCGCATAGTCTCATGATCAGGATTAGGTTAGACAGCTATAAAGTCTCAGGTAATTGCAATGTGACAACGAAAACTGCAAATTGTGCAGACAAAACTGCAAACTGTCGCATCCTTATGCATCGTAGGGCATCCTTCACAAGACCATCTTAGAGAGTTTGTGACACGAAATCTGCAAATTAGATCACCGAAAATTGCAAATTATGACACGATATCTGCAGATGCAATGGAACTGGAGCTGGCAACATTGTGTTTGTTTACGGATATGCGATAACATAAACTCAATGCAATTGAATTGACCTCGAACACTTGCTCTTTTTCATCTGTTAATATTCAATAAATTAGTCGAATTCAATTTATGAAGATTAGGTCTGATAAAAGCAATTGACAATTAGCCTCACTCTGCAATTTCATCTCAGTACTGAGAATATATTTTAATGAGTCGGCTAAATTAGCAGAAGCTCAGTTAATAGAATACGAATCTCTATTATCATTATGGAGAGACGCTCTTGGTTTAGAGAGATTGAAAAATGGGACATTATGACCAAATACTTGAGTATATAAGTTACTTTGAAACAGAAAGTAACGAGTATGGCAAAGAGGTATTTACTTCAAATACTATGGCATACTGGGTATATGAGAATAAGCTTGAATCGTTTATGCGATGCATAAGCGAGTCAGACTTGATGAGAGTAGATTATTTGAGCTACATCGATGGACACAATATTGTGCATATAACGGAAAGAATCGAGAATGCAGATATCGAACTGCTAAAAGCTATGTTTACTTATTTTAATCGGCAGGAACGATTTCAAGAAGGGTTATGGGCAATGGCTGCAGAAAGGGGAATCTTTCTGAGGCTCTTGAAACGGCTCAAAGAAATAGTGAATCAAAGATCGAATGAGGAGATTGAGTGTCAGGTGTAAAATTGGGTTGGATTGACTTTTCCAAAGAACATCGTAACAAAGTAATCAGTGTAATGCATCTACTCACCGAGCCAGGAGCAGTGGATGAGCTCGGAATTGGTGTCGTTCGGGATGCTTTTTCTAATACATTTTTCCCCGGTACTTCTACTATCCAGACCAGAGCAAAGTACTTTTTCCTTGTGCCCTATCTTCTTTACGATCTTGAACGCCGGAAAATGAGTAAAGCAGATGATTTCATTAGTGCCCTACATAATCAAGAATCCGATCTGATACCAGTTTTGATGGCAAGTGGAGAAGATGGCATAATCGGTTCCTCTTCTGGCTCTGAGCTGAAGCGAAAGCCATCGGTTGTTTACTGGAATGGGATCAAGGCTTATGGCATATTTACCGGAGATAAAATGTCCATTTATGATTATGCCAAAGTCATATGTGCTATACAAACCAGAAAGCAGAAACTCAAAGACCAGGGTAGTATCAAGAACAAGGACGACGAGATTGATGGTGATGATAAAGATGCAGTTACCGGAGACCTCTTAGGTAGATTCTGGAGACTTCCGGACACTCCCGAAAACTGGAAAGCTAATTTGAGTATCAAACTCAGCGATCAAGAGGCGATATTTCTTAAGAACCAGATCGTATCTTCCTGTCCCAGATCATTGCTGAGTTACGTTCTTCAAGAAAATGCTACTGTGTTCTTAGCCATCCAAGAATTTGACCATATCGAAGGGATTCAGGATAAACTTCCCTTAGAGCTTAGGAATCAATACTTCCTGGCAAAGCAATTTGCAGATTTCATCTATGGCACACATCTGAGATACAATGTGATCCTATCGAAAGGAGAAAACATCAAAGTACTCGAGATGTGGGATACGTGGTATATTGGGATTAGAGAGCATGCAAGTATTGATTTGAGCATGATCTACCCCCTACTGAACAGAAACACAAATCTCAAAAGGTTTCTGGTTGAATGTAAACAAGCCATGCAGCAAGACGACATCGAAAGACTGGATCAACTTGTCATCAAAAGAGAAATTGATCTTAAAGGGAAGACCCGCTCCAAGCTGAATAACAAAGCAGATTTCGATTATAAGGGATGGGTAGGTATAAGCAAGCTACAATTCAGGCTTGCGAATGCTCAAAGACTGATAAAAGACATATTTGATGGGCTGGGAGAAACGAATGTTTAAACCAAGCAGTGACCGGTTAGATTACAGTCAGATACTTGCCCCACCTTCTGGATATGAAACAGCATTTGCGGTCGGAACAACATACTCACTTGACCTGGATGCTCTTATAGGTGCATGCATAGCCTTGGGTTTATCTGAAAGCACTGATAGTGCATTAAAAGATAACCCCCTCTACCTGCTCGAAGCATTGAGAAAAACTTCCAACAAATTGTTGCTCTTCTGTGAAGCTGGTCAGATCAAGGCACCCGGCCGATCAAATCAACTTCACATTCTTTTGGAAAAGATGGTGGTAGAAATTGCGCTGCAGAAAAAGAAGTCTTTCCATCCCAAACTATGGCTGATCAAATACGAAAACGCTATGAAAGATATCCTGTATCGCTGTGTAGTGCTTAGCCGGAATCTGACCTTTGATCGCAGTTGAGATATATCTGTTTGTATTGAAGGTAAGCCCATGGCCGACACTACCAGCAACAAAACCAAACCATTATCCGATTTTCTCATTGCTTTGGTTAAACTTGTCTATCGCTATGATATTGACCAGCTCAAGAGGAAATCGCTGTTAAGCCTTAGCAACGATATCCTGAATGTGGATTTTCAGCTTGATAGCAAAAGATTCACTGATTTTAGCTTCTGCCCGGTGGGAATAAATGGTTACGGTAAAGCGCAAAGCGGGCTATTCAAGTCTTACCACGAAATGCTGGCAATCTCCCCGTTTCTGAGTAAAGAACTTGTTTCTGATTTGAACTCTCTTGCCTTAACCAGCACTCAACCCAATACTCTAATCACTCGGGAAAATGAATTGGCAAAGCTCACCCCAGAAGCTGTTTCCAGATTTAATCTGTTTGTAATGAAGGAGATGGTCATTGATGGAGAAGAGAGCCTCAGTGATGACGATAATGAGGACAAACGCAGTCAGGATATTCATGCCAAGTTGTATCTTAAGACAAAGTACTCGGATAGCGAGCTTTTTATGGGCTCCCTGAATGCTACGAGCAGTGCCTTCAATGGGAATATTGAGTTTATGCTCAGGCTGGCTGGGAAAAGAAGAAATCTGAATGTCGAAGCCATCAAACAAGATATCTTCGGAGCTGATAACCGGAACAATCCTTTTGAACAAGTAGAGCTAAAAGACCATGTTGAAACGGACATAGAAGACAGTGAAAACCTGGATACGATTATCAAGGCAATCTGCAGGTTAAAAAGTGGTGCTAAAGTGTTTGAAGCCGATGATAAGTATTCGGTTGAGTTATCATTCTCTGGCTATATCCCAACAGATAATGTATTTATCTCCCCAATGCTGAAGCCTAATTTGGAACAGAGCCTTGATGCAGCAATCAGATTTGATAATCTTGACCTGCTTCAGTTGTCAGAGTTTTACATTATCCGTGTGGATGGCAAAGAAACCAGCCTCAGAAGAGTTATCAAGGTAAACACTGAGAATATGCCGGATAACCGAGAAAGCATGATAGCCAATAGCATTATCAAGGATAAAAAGGATTTCATCCAATACATCACCTTCATCCTGGGCGATGATTATCTGATCTCAATGCTTGAGAATACAAGTAACGCAAACTCATTCAATTTTGTCCGCCAAACTCCTGCTCCGGCTCTGTATGAGAAGATGCTCAAGGCAGCAGCGCATTCTCCTGCCAAGCTTGATGAGATAAAACAAATCCTGGAGCTTGTATCCGATGACAGTAAAATACCGGAAGGATTCAAAGAATTACATGATCTGTTTATAAAAGTGGTGAGGAATAATGCTGGAAAAGCTTAAAATTATTGAAACTACGGTACTTAATGGATTGAAGGACTTCCAACTGGCAACGGCCAAAAGAGTCTTTGAGCTATACAAACATGGGCAGAGAAGAGTCTTGGTGGCAGATGAAGTGGGCTTGGGTAAGACCCTAATCGCCAAAGGAGTAATAGCACAAACCGCAAGATATCATTATGGGGAACACAAAGATGGCTTGTTTAAGGTTGTGTATGTATGCTCTAATCAGGTGATAGCCAATCAGAATCTGAATAAACTAAAAATATGTGAAGATATTACTGTGGATGGAAGTTGAGTCCCAAATGTTGGTGTAAATTCCAACTCATTGTTACTGACGTTCTTTGAGAACATTTTAAGTCCTCACCTCTTACACTCTATCTAAGGTCAAACAACCAATCACACTATTTATCATCTC
>JAJBAY010000066.1 GCA_020532515.1 Candidatus Cloacimonadota bacterium
ACAGGGCTTTGAACATGAGCCCGAATCCAACTATAAAACCTGTGAAAGATTGGAAAATGTAGTCCCCACGAAAAATTGAAGTCCTTGCGGGACAGCTATATAACTACTCAAAGTGGTAAAGTTGGGTCAAGACCTTCGGCCTTGTTCGACGCGAGACGCATCGAATCCAGCAGGATGACGCGCAGCGTCCCTAAAACTTGCGCCTCAGCAGGTTGGCATTCGTCACCACGGTAACGGAGCTCAGTGCCATGGCCATCTCAGCGATCACGGGATGCAGAACCCCAAATGCGGCCAGAGGAATGGCGACGATGTTGTAAAAGAAGGCCCAAAACAGATTCTGCCGAATCTTGGCAAAGGTCTGGGTCGAAAGCCTGAGCGCCAGAGGAATGAGCCGCAGATCTCCCCTCAGGATGGTGATATCAGCGGCTTCGATGGCAATATCCGTGCCCAGGCCCATGGCGATACCGATATCTGCTTGTTTGAGAGCGGGGGCATCGTTGATCCCATCTCCGATCATAGCCACGACCCGGCCTTGGGCCTGCAGGTCCTTGACCTGTTGAGCTTTATCGGCGGGGAGCACATTTGCCATTACCTGCGATATGCCACAGCTTTTTGCTATAGCCTCTGCGGTTTCTTGATTGTCGCCGCTCATCATAATTGGGTTGATGCCTTTTTTGATGAGGGTTTGCACGATCTCGTAGGCTTCATCTTTGATGGTATCTGCCACATAAAATATGGCGAGGACTCCGGACTCATCCGCCAGATAGACCTTGCCGGCATAGGCCAAAGCTTGATCTGCAGATATATCCGGCATAGCAAGCCCCAGCTCATTAAACCAATTCAGGCTGCCCATCATGTACTTTTTCCCATCGATTTCTGCGCTGATGCCACGCCCTGCACTGGCCTCAAATCCTTCAGTGGGCAAGGCTTTGATGCCACGAGCCAGGGCCGCACCTTTGATGGCCAGAGCCAGGGGGTGTTCGCTGAGGGATTCCAGGCTGTGTGCCAGGCTGAGGTTATCATCATCCGTGCCCTTCAAACTGTGGGTTTTGATCAGTTCAGGCTTGCCATGCGTGAGGGTTCCGGTTTTATCGAAGAGGATGGTATCCACATCTTTCATGCGCTGCAGGGCTTCTCCGCTGCGGATCAGGATGCCGTTTGTGGCCCCTATGCCAGAGCCCACCATCAAAGCGGTAGGCGTGGCCAGGCCAAGTGCGCAGGGACAGGCAATCACCAAAGTGGCGATCGTGGCCATCAACGCTGCGGCCAGTCCTTCTGCGGGCAGAGAGAGTGGGATGAAAGTAGTGATAAAAGCCGCCACTGCAGCCATAAAGCTCGGGAAGATCAGCCAGGAGGAAAATACCAGCACCGCCAGTACTATGACCACGGGCACAAAGACCGCGGTGATCTTATCCGCCAGGAGCTGAATGGGGACTTTGGAGAGCTGGGCATCACTCACCATCTTGATCACCTGGGCTAAGAAAGTCTCGCTGCCCACTTTGGTGGCTTTGGCCTGAAAATAGCCTTCCAGATTGATGGTGGCGCCCAAGACATTTTCGCCTGCAGAGCGGGTAACGGGCATGGATTCTCCGGTGGCGATGGATTCGTCCAAAGAGCTGGTGCCGCTGAGGATCACGCCATCGGTGGGTACCTTCGCACCTGGTTTCACGATAAAGATATCACCATTTTTGATCTTGTGAATGGGCATCTCCACTTCTTCACCGTCCACCAGCATCAAGGCAGTTTTAGCACCCAAAGAGACCAGTTTACGCAGGGCTTCTGAGGCCTTGCCACGGGCTTTGCTTTCCAGATAGCGTCCGGTGAGATAAAAGGAGATAATCATGGCGGCGATGCCGGCAAATTCATGGGCGGAGATATCTTTTACCACCAGTGAAAGCGGGGTTACCACTATCGAGGCGATGGTACCCATAGCGATCAGCACTTCCATATTTGCCGCACGGGCAGCCAGGGACTTCCAGGCAGAGGTATAGACCTCACGGGCAGGAAACACCATTGCCACCAGGGAGAGGGTAAACATCAGCCAGGCATCGATCTGATGAGGAAATATCCGGCCGCCAAAAACCGCATGGGGCAACATATGCGGGATCATCAGAGCCATGACGATGGCAGTGATAATCCAGCTAAAAGTCATGCGCTTGCGGGCAACGTGCATCTTAGCTATCTGTTCGTCTTCGCTCAGATGCAGAGTATCGCGCACCGTGAAGCCCAAGGCTGTGATGCTTTTGAAGATCTCTTCTTGATCCAGTGTGCCTTCGTCAAATTCCACCATGGCTTCTTCCAAAGCCAGGTTCACGTGGGCACTCGTTACACCTGGAAGGGCGGAAACGCTCTTTTCCACGTTCGCACTGCAAGAAGCGCAGTGCATACCATCTATTCCTATCTGTAATTGCATTTTAACACCTCTAATGTCTATCTAATAGATATGATATGACAAGAGCGCTAAAAAGCAAATCTTAGATGCAGGTTTGGCCAGCACTTTTGCTGCCGGTGGTCGCCTCGGAAACCTATTTATCGAATAGATCGGGATTAGTTTCGACGAATTCCTTTTGCATAGCCCAAAATACAGAATTTGCATCCTTGCGGTGGGTCATATGGATGTAGCCGGTCACGGACACGATCAGTGCCCCGATGGCGTCCACGATGAGATCCCGCATGGTGTCTATCACTCCCAAGCGGGTATCAAATACGCCATAAATCTCTTCCAAATCTCTGGCTTTTTGCATATTTGCACCAAAGACGACATCCGTGGCAAACTCAAAAATTTCCCACAAACTGCCCACAGCCAGGGCAAAACAGAAGCTGAATAAGGCCATGAAAAAAGGGCTCAAATGCACATACATACGCTTGTCCCTATTCAGGGTAAAAATCAAAAGGAAGCCGATGTAGGCCAGCATGATGGCGGAATTTGCATGTAGCATGGTGTCCCACCAAGCATAGCGATAAAAATATTTATGGATTTCGCCCAGATACATGGAAGCAAAGATGAAGAGCAGGACTATAATCTGAAATACCGCAGGAACCTTTATCTTCGAACGCTTCACCAAAAGCGAGGGCAGGATAAACAGAATGAGGGTGAGTACGGCCGAGAAAAAGACTTCCCATTGGCGGGTGAAAAGATTGTAAATCACCGCCATTGCCGATAGTGCGATAAAGACATAGCGCATGCTGCGCTCTAGTTTGGCTGATCTTGATTTCTTCATTATTGACTTCCCATTACTTATAAGAAACAGGCTAAGAACCTGCAATTTCTGTCAAGCATAAAATCGATTTGGGGCATCTTGCTCTTTTTCAGAACCTGAGTCTCATATGCTCCTTGCTTATCGTTTTAGCCATTCTATCCCGTAATCTCAAGTGTTCTTCCTGAATAGCTTACGCTGGAGATGACGTGGAGATCAGAGGATTTTTTCCTGCTATATGCACGACATCTCTACTACAGCTAATGGGCTGGGATAGTCAGCTGGTCTATTCACCCTCATCTTTTTCCCTGACGGGAATCTTGAAGAAACTACTTGACACCGAAACAATTCTCTCAATTATGAAAAAAGAGCGCAAAATGAATCAGAAAGGACCTTGAAACCTTGCTCAAATAGTCTGGCAAAAAAGGAGATCAGAATGTACTGTACAAATTGCGGAAACCCCGTAGATGCTAATGCAGTGGCTTGTATGAAATGTGGAGCGAGTCCCAATATCCACAGAAAGTTCTGTAGGAATTGTGGTGGCAGCGTACACGGAACAGCTCAAATATGCACAAGTTGCGGAGTAGCTTTGCACTCCTCTCAGCCCAGGCAGGGCCCCATTAATTCCGAACAAAAAGATTGGCTTACCACGCTTTTGTTATGCGTATTTTTAGGTGGGCTTGGCATTCATCGCTTTTATACCGGTCACACGGGTATAGGGGTGGTGCAGCTTTTGACGGCAGGAGGCTGTGGAATCTGGGCTCTGATCGATCTAATTGGTATAGCTACGGGCAGTTTTAGAGATGCACAAGGGAATCCGCTCTACAAGCAATAGGGAGCTTGCACTCTTTTTGGCCTTCTGGACGGGAGTCTTGGCACTTGCGATATGCTTGATTGCCATTCCGGCGGAGCGCCTTGATTTCGGCCATAATCTCTGTGTTTACAAAGCCCTTACCCACAAATCCTGCCCCGGCTGCGGCCTGACCCGGGCTTTTGCGGCCTGCCTGCAAGGAGACATCCCTGGGGCTTTGGGCTATAACCGTTCGATTATCATAGTTTTCCCTCTCATGTTCTATATCCTGCTGAAAAAACTCTACTTGGATCTGCATAGAGTATTCAGACTTTCCAGGCACAGATTTCAAGGCATCAGACACAGCAGAGGACAGATTAACTAAACTAAGATCCATAGTAACAATAAGCTATATTAAAGGAGAATAATATGTTTTGCAGCAATTGTGGCAAAGAGATCGATGACAATGCGATTGTGTGTATTCATTGTGGAGTTTCCACGAAGGTCAGACAAGCAGGGGCTTTGATGCAAGAAGACGGAGAACTGGGCTGTTTGCTGGCTGTGGCATGCTTTTTTGCCCCCGTCGTGGGCTTGATTCTTTACTTAATTTGGAAAGACACCATGCCAAACAAGAGCAAGCAGGCTGGTAAATGGGCTTTGATCGGGCTTGGAGCAAATATTCTGCTGTATGCCCTCTACTTTGGATTCCTCGGTGCCTCTGCCTTTGATTATTATTGATGATGTGGTAATCTCAAGTTCAGCAAAAGTTTTGGATATTCAACAAATTGAAGCGATTGCTGTGATTGTTGAGGATCAATTTCATTGGTTTGTCTTAAGGCAATATTGGCTGCCAGCGTCAAAGCTTTATTTCCAGCTATAGCACTAAGTAATTGAGTGCAGATCAGGGGAATCGGCGCTATTTCAGTTTCCCCAAGTGATGACCTGACAAGCCTGCAATAGAAGCTTTGCAGGGCGACAGCTTATTGTTTTTTGGGGATATAAGAGCCTGCTATTAAAGAGTATTACCCAAAGGGTGATCTCTTTCAAATGAACTATTAGCAAAATCGTCCTTGACAATTTTCTTACGATTAAATTAAATTAACTCATGTGATCTTTTTACTGGAGGTAAAAGATGAAACGATACCTTACTTGCCTGTTTATTTTGTTAGCTTTGCTGATGCTTGTTTCCTGTGATAAGGATAAGAAAACAGATATCCCTAGCACCTCGCAAGCCTTGGCAAACTATTGGGAAAACCAGACGAATCTCACCGGAAGTCTGGAAAACCGTGACGGGACCATGCATGAGATCCAAGCCAAGATCAATGCTCTGGGCAGTGCAAAATCTCGAAACGCGATCGAAGAAATCGATGCTCTGGTCAATGTTTACATGCAGCAGAGCTCAACAGCTTCAAACTACTTTATTGAAATGCGCAATTTGGAAGACAATATCCGTCCTTATGGTGATGAGAAAGGTCTCTTTAGCGATGTGGCCAGAGGGATATACAATAAGGCCGGTGATGTGGTGATTTCCAGCGGCAGGATGGTCCGTTCCGGCTGGAGAGTCCTCAGCGGAAGTCAAAGCCTGAGACAGACTCTTAACGATCCGGAATCTGGCATCCCCATCGTTTCGAACTTTGCCGCTACCTTGCAAAAGCACAATTCTGATCGTGATGCCTCCATCCGGCAATCGATCTTGGAAAATAACTCCCAGGATGGCTTTATTCCCCTCGCTTCCTTACCTGGAGATACTCCGCAAGAGAAAGTGAATGCCTATTTGAACCTGCCTGATGAAGATCCCCTCAAGATGGGAACCCGCAGGGATGTAATGTATTGGGATGAAGCCGAGCGCAGCCGTACTGCCAATACCGCGAAAAAGCTCGGGGAAACCGGAGTGAAGATCGTGGGTGATAGCTATGGTGGAGGAGTGGGCGAATGGACTAATGAAGTTCTGGTTCAGCACATGAATCCCAATCAGAGCCCCACAGACAAAGGCAGTATGGAGATCAAGGTAAGAGATGCTGCAACAGGGAATCCCAGCATTCCAGGCTCCAAGACTGTCATTATCGACAAAGTCAATACCCCCAATAGCGATCCCCGCATTACCATTATCATGAATGCGCCAGAGACTCTGGTGCAAGAGCTACCCAGTGGAGATTATAACATCATAGCCGTGGCCGATGAATTTATCCGCAATGTGGAAGGGGCTGTGTCTGTGATTCGGTCTCAGGTGACTGAGCAGTACAATAATCTGCTCAAACTGGCGGATAATGCTATTATTATCCAAAGCATTTCTGCGGAATCGGATGTGATTACTCTGGGTGAAACTGCCAAGATTAAACTTATCTGCGTGGGAACTTTGGGGCAGAATCTGGATTTCAACTGGGAGATAAGCGGTGGAGAATTTACAGCTAAGAAAATCAAGAAAAACGAATTGAGCTTCAAACCTTCCGTGGAAGGCGATTACATCGTCTCCTGTGAAGTCTCAGACTCGGCTGGACATACCAAGCATGTCTCGCTCACCATATCTGTGGTAGATGTGCATCTGTCTTTTGTACAATATGAGATTACCGGGGGACAAATCGATGACGACAAGTTAAACCCGGGAGAATCTGCTACGGTAAGGCTTGATATTAAAAATACCGGATTGCTTAATCTGACTGGCAACACGACACTGGAAGCTCAGGGTGGAGTCCAGGCCAGTTTACAAAATCCTCCCACGGAAATTCCTGCAGGAGGAACCGCTCAGTTTACGGCCAATTTGGAACTTCCCTCGAGTTATTCTGAAACTAACGTTTCGCTTGATTTCAAGTATATGGCCTTCAATCAAGCAGGAAATCCAGTTATCTATTCTATTCCCATTCAGATTCCGGTGGATTTCTATGTGAAAATTGATGAGATCACGTCTCCTGTTACCGATCGGGTCCTCACGATATATGGAACTGTGGCAAATCCCCAGCTTGCTTCTGCCAATCTGATCATCGATGGAGATTCCCAGCAGGCCTATGATGTACAGCTCAGCAACGGCCGCTTTTCTCAGCAGATCGTGGTAAACAGCTCCATCACCGAAGAGCAGCATGCTGTGTATCTCAGTGCGGTATCAGGCAGTTTGGAAGCTTCAGATACAATCAACTTTACTTCCCAGATCCCGCCCACGGCCTTGCGCGTAACCCTGACTTGGGATACCGGTGGCACGGATGTGGACCTTTGGGTGACTGATCCGAACGGCGAGAAATGCTATTATGGCCATAGATCCACGGCCAGCGGATTGTATCTTGACTTTGATGACGTCAATGGTTATGGACCCGAAAATACCACCACCACCACTATCATCCCCGGAAATTACCTGGTTCAGGTTCATTATTACAGCGATCATGACTATAATAATGCCATTGGTACCAATTGCACTATAGTCATCCGTCTCAATGAAGGTACACCGGAGGAGACAGTAACTAACTATTATGGTTATCTAGGTGATACCGGTGCTATGTGGAATGTGACCACGCTCAGCTTTAATGGCACTGCCTGGCAAGTAGAAGAGCTGAATCAGAAGTCTGTAGTTGATCCCAATCAACTACCTAAAAAGTAATTAACTAATTGCATATCTGGCCCCCTCCGTTCTGGAGGGGGCTTTTCTGTTTGGGGCTTGAAGGCAGGAGCGGACTCCTGTTCGGCCTTGATATGGGACAGGGGAATAGCTCAAATCAAGAATTGTCTTGACAGATATTGCGCTATGCTTAAAAGCTAATTGTGTGTGAGATTTCTCATCTAATGAATGCTTAAATGAACTTTAAGGAGTTATCATGAAAAAGAGAGGCATATTGTTATTCTTTTCGATCTTTGTAGTTTGTGCTTTGGGTGCGCAGACCTTTGAATGGGGTGTCAGATATCTGGGTGGAGCATCTACTTTGATGGGTGACGACGATAGCTATCTGCTGCGTTTTGATCTGGAGGATTCGGAAGGGTATCATGGATATCTGCAGGCGGAGTCCGATCCAGTCTCAATGGGTTATGCGCAAGGCTTCGGGCTGTATATGATGGAACGCCTTAGCAAGAAAGTGGATTCCCTCTGGCTCCAAGGCGAATTCCTCTGGCAGCGTTACAGTTTTTCTTTTGATTATGAGGGTAAGGGAATTGATACGGACAATCCTGTGCTCGGGACTGCTTTGCCAGCTACTTTGACTGGCAGCATTTGCCACAGTGCGGAATATATCAGCATTCCACTTTTGTTCAAAATGCGTCAGGAAATCTCCACGGGCTTGGGAAATGATCAATTTCAGGGAGCTTACGTTTATATGGGGCCGGCTTTAAGCTTTTTACTAAAGCAAAGCTACGAATACAAAGATGGAGTGAAAGACCTAAGGGACAGTATTCAGGACTATGTGGATGCAAATCCTGGCATGAGCTCTCAGCGGTCAAAGTATGGCGCAGATTATTTGCTTTCTCACAAGGTTGACATTGTGGTGGGCACAGGATTTCAGCTCAAGGATGTTTTCAAACTGGGGCTGGGATCAGATACCTTCAGCATAGATCTCAGGGCTGACATCAGTATCTTGAATCAGGGTCGTGCGGATGCAGGAAAAGAATTTAGATTGGTCTCAGGGATGCTTTCTTTGGGCTATAAATTTTGATGGGCAAGATGCAGTAAAGTCTGCACTCACAGGACAATTGATATTTTGCCAAGCGCAAGCTTCATAGGCTTTAAGCAGCTTGATGAGACCTGCTTAATGGTCTCTGCCCAAAAAAGTGTTTGACATAATATGCCTTATCACAGCATTTGGACAGACACAGAGATATAGATTTAGTAATGTATAAAATAGGAGTGAAACGAATGAGGTTAGACAGACGTCGCCTTATCCTGATCCCACTTGCGCTGTTTATCCTCTCAGCCACGCTGGTAATCGCGCAAAAGCAGGAAGTAAAAGATGATAATATAGTCGCAGATTTTCAGGTTGCAGACGTTCCTGCCGATGACGGCACGGGACTCATGCTTTCCTGGAAACCGCTGGACCGTAGTAAAAGAATCATCGAATACCGAGTGTACCGTGGGATCGAACCCGACCAATTATTTTTCTTGGAATCAATTGAGGTGAACCCCAAAAGCGGTGTGGCTTCTGATCGCATGTTTTATTACGACAATTCGGCCAGTCAGATTTCTGATGTAACCTTCTCCACTAAAATGAAGCGGGAGAAAGGCCAGCCGGATAATGGGATACTGTATCGCGAGCCCCCCCGTGATCTCAAATTCACCGCCACCTTAATGGAAAAATTTCAGCTCATATCGGTTGCCAAACGCAGCGATTTCTACCATAAGAGCCAAGAGGTGATGGAAGATCCCGAAGCTGAAGAAGTGACAAGCTATGCTGGACTCAAGGCAAATCAGCAGACCGTGATGGCGATGCTGAAACCGGGTGAAACTTATTATTACACCGTGGTGGCAGTGGACGAACGTCAAAGACTGCTTCCCCATGCCGAAGTGCAATCCGGGAGCCCCATGCCAAATGCTCCAGAGCCTTCTCCAGCCTTGCATAGCGTGGTGATGGAAGACACCGGTGAGCTGCGCTTTGAATGGGAATATCCCCTGTATAAGGATGCTCTGGCCCAATACCGGATCTGGCAGATGGCTGCTATGCCCAAGGAGACCTGGGCAGAGCTGAGTGCAAATCCCCAGGCTGTGAACGGCCGGGGCACAATGATTGCAGAGGGCCGGGTCGGCAGTGGCAATTTGGAAAACTATACCATAGTAGGAATGAAGGGAGATGCCTCCAGCTATCAAAATACCGCGTTTGTTCTGGAATTGATAGATTTTTATGGAGCATCAGCGCTTTCACAGCAGTCCACCCCTCGCTTCCGCATGGAAAAAGACTTGCCTGCCTGCACTAAATATTGGGTGGAAGATAAGCCCAATGACAAAGGTGACAGACTCACAGTGGGTTGGGACAATCCGATCGTCTTCGTGATTAAAACCACCTCTTTGAATAAAGATAATTCCCGCCTCAGAGTGAACTATCAACTCAATAAGACTGAGAATCAGACAGTGAATAAGATCTGGTTTACCTTCACAGATCCCGAAACGGGAGAGCAGATAGCGAAGCTCAAAGAGTTTTATCTGGACGATATTATAATTTTGAATTTGCCCAAAGGTTATGATTTTAAGAAAGGCCTGAAGGTTCAAATCACGATGACAGGCGAGCCGGAAATACCTGAAGATTATGTGATCAATCAAGATCTGATCTACAATCCCGGGATGATGGCGCTGCTTCCAGCCAAAGCTCTGTATCGTAATGAACGGGATGTGTCCAAGGTGTACAATGTGGTTTACCGCAAATATATGCATTCCCCGGCCTGGCGTCTGGTGATGCGCAATACATCCTTTGACAACTCGTTGGATGTGGTGGTTCCCTATGGCTCACAGGTGCAAAAACTGGTACAAGGCATCAGCTATGCTGAAGGGGATTCCCTGATTATGCATATTGCGGGCTCCAGCGGTGTGGAACGCAAAGCGCGCAAGCTGCTACCTGGCGACCGTAAGGTTCCAGTTACCCTGATGTCTCATGAAGTGGATTTTACCTGGGATACCGAGCGTGAAGTATTGGTTTCTACCAGTCTCTTTGAAAAACGCGCCCGGGAAATGCATGCCAAGACCATTGCCGATGCAGAGGCTAAAATAGCCGAACTGAACGCAATGAAGAGCACATCAGATCCTGCCGAAATGGTCATGATCGATGCTCAGATCGCCCGCCAACAGGCTATTCTGGATACTTACACCCAAAATGAAGTGGTAAAGCAAGCGCTGAGCGCCAAGAGTAACCGTCACAGAGTGAAACTGGTTTTGACAGCTTTTGACGACTTTATGCGCAGACAAGCCTTCAAGGTGGTCAGAACCGATAGCAAGGGTCTGTTTGTAGAATCCGAACCAGACATGATAAACGACCAAATTGTGTATCACAAACCTATTTCAAACTGGTTTGACAACAATAAATATGTAACTCTGTTTACCATGCTCTTGTTCTGTCTGATCGTGATAATCTTTATAACCCTGACAAAACGCGGCAAGAGCTTTTATATCAGGCCTATCGCCGGTTTACAGGAAATCGATAATGCCATCGGCCGCGCCACTGAGATGGGACGCCCAATGCTCTATTGTATGGGGCATGGCTCTATTTCAGATGTGGCAACCATCGCTTCCATGGGCATCCTAAGCCTTGTGGCCAGACGCGCTGCCGAGTATGATACGAAATTGATCGTACCCTGCTATGATTACATCATCATGCCCATCGCTCAGGAAATAGTTCGCGAAGCTCACTATGCGGTGGGACGTCCGGATACATACGACAGAAATAATGTGTTTTACCTTACCAACGTGCAATTTGCCTATGTGGCAGGCGTAAATGGAATCATGGTCCGGGAACGGATGGCGACCAACTTCTTCCTGGGATATTTCTCAGCGGAAGCGCTACTGATGACGGAGACCGGAAACTCCGTGGGAGCAATGCAGATTGCTGGAACCGATGCCGTTACTCAGATTCCTTTTTTCATCACAACTTGCGATTATACCCTGATCGGAGAAGAATTGTATGCCGCGAGTGCCTACCTGAATCGTGAACCGATGCTCTTGGGCACCCTGAAAGCGCAGGATTATTTCAAGTTATTCATCCTAATCGTGGTGATCATCGGGGCTGTACTTTCCAGCTTTGAAATTACTGGATTAACCACTTTACTGCCAGAGAAATAAACGAGGTTTTTGAATGAAGAAGACAATTCCATTATTAATCGTGATCGTTGGAGGACTGATCTGGGTGGTCTGGGCTTTCAGTCCGCACTATGTC
>JAJBAY010000067.1 GCA_020532515.1 Candidatus Cloacimonadota bacterium
CTGATTTTGCCGTTTAAAGCTGCTGATCAGTTCATTGTATTTGGGAGGATTCAAAATCAGGCTGGCTCCCTGTCCGGGATAGGCCAGGTAGAGCTGTTTGGCTATCTGCACGATGCGGGTGTCGTTCAGCTTTTTGCTATCTTGCACGCCCATCTTGGTAAGGCTGGGAATCTGGGCGCGGGTGCAATAAAAGGCTGAGACGATGAGCGGGCCAAAGAAATCCCCCTTGCCACATTCATCACTGCCAATCCAGGCATGCCAGAGGTGCATTCCGGGCTCGGTACTCTCCTCGGTTTCGCCATAGAGCAGCATTTCCAGTTCGGGTTTTAGGGCAGAGCCATCCGGGGCACCGATCACCTTGGTGAGCCCGCGTTTGGCGCTGTAATAAAGATTGATATTGGCTTTTTGGTCTTGCCTTTGCAGCTTGATCTGCGCGCCATAGGAGATCTCTTTTTGATCGGTAATCTGCATACCCCGCTGCTCTAAAAGCGGGATCAGATGAGAGAGGTAAAGCTGAATCTCTTTAGACATATTTCCTGAAAGCTGAGATGACCTCGCCCACTGTGAATAGCGAGCCACCGGCCACGATTACGCTGTTTGGCCCGGCTTCCTGATAGGCAGCACTAAAGGCTTCTGCCACAGAATCTGCCACGATGGCCTGCACATGATGCTTTTCTACTGCTTCCTTTTGAGCTTCTGCGGTGGCAGCCCGGTCGCTGGTGTTTTGGGCTACATAGACCTTCTCTGCTTTGCTGCAGATCAGGTGGATCATTTCAGAATAGTCTTTATCGGCCAGGATCGAGAGTACAAAGACCAGTTTGCGATCAGGATATACCTTGTCCAGGCTCCCCATCAGAGCCCGCACGCCATGCACGTTATGCGCGCCGTCTATGATCACGGTGGGACTGAGGCCGAGCACCTGCATGCGTCCCATCCAATTGATGTTGACCAGTGCTTCACGTACTTTGTCCTGATCGGGTTTGATCCCGCGTTTTTCACAGTAAAGGATAAAGGCGGTGAGCGCTTGCCCCAGATTGATGGCTTGATGCTCACCCATGAGATTGGCTTTGAGCCCAGCATAGTGATAGTCTTTGAATTGATAGTCAAAACAGATGCCGGCGGTGCTGTCCGAGACGGTCTTTACCTGCCAGGCCTGGTCATACAGATACATAGGAGCTTTTCTGCTCTTTGCCACGCTTTGGATGATAGACAGGGGGCTGGCTTCGATATCTCCTAAGACCAGAGGAATCTGTTCTTTGATGATGCCGGCCTTTTCGCCAGCGATGATTTCCACGGTGCCACCCAAGGTCTTGATATGATCCAAGGCGATGGTGGTGATAGCCGCAACATCCGGGGTAAAGAGATTGGTGGCATCCAGCCTGCCGCCCAAGCCCACTTCCATCACTGCCAGATCGAGCCCGGCTTCGGCAAAAAGTGCAAAGGCGATCGCAGTGGTGATCTCAAAGAAAGAGGCTTCCCATTTGTTAAAGAGCTCTTCATATTTATTGAACTTATCCAGGATAAGGGCAAAGGGAACTTCCTGCCCACCGATGCGAAAGCGCTCTGTATAATTGATCAAATGCGGGGAGGTATTGAGTCCCGTCTTCAGCCCATGCGCCAGGCACAGAGCTTCCAAGGTGGCGCAGACGCTGCCTTTACCATTGGTGCCTGCTACATGGAAGCCGCCCAATCTCTTTTCGGGTGATCCCATATCTTTCAGCAAGCCTTCCATCCGGCCCAGTTCGAGCTTCACGTTTCCGGAGTAGCGCTGGTAGATCTGATCCAAAAATTCCTGATATTGCATTGTTCCTCTACTGTCTTTCATGATGCCGGTCTTTCCAAAAAGTCAGAAAAAATAGCGGGCTTTAGTAGCGCCCGCTAAAGTATGATTCTTCGGTCCGGTCTGTCTTTTAGTTTGTGAGTCCGAATTTCTCGGGAAAAAGCATGGCTCTGAGAGCAGTGCTATCCTCTTTGCGTTTGGCAAAGGCCTGGCTGTCAGTCTGCCAGATTTTGATGTATTTCTCCAGCATTTCTATCTTCCGGGCGCCGTTGGTTCCGGTTTCATCATCGATATAGGCAAGGTCATCGATCATATAGTTTTGCAGTTGGGTAGGCTCCATATTCTCATAGAAGATCTTGGGTAAGAAGTGATTGGGGAAGCCTGCCAGATTCGGGCAATAGACGATCACGCCATAGTTGTGTTTGACCTCGTCGCCGATCTGATCTGCAATGTATTTGCCATAGACCTTGTATTCGGTTTTTTGGCGTGAAGTCTCTGGGCAAAAGTTTGATTTGCTCAGATAGTAGCTACTTTTATCCGTAGCTTTGCGGGTAGTCCTGAGCAGCTCAAGATCTCCCTGAAAATCCTGGTTTGTATCTCTGAGGTAGTCGGTGGTACCCACCCAGATTTCTTTCATGTTATTAATACAATCCTCTACGTTTTGTTCTTTATCCAAGTTATAAAAATTCGGAACCGCCAGAACAAAGATCAAAGCGATAAAAAGAATTATACTAAGGACTGTATATACCGAGAGTCCATTTTGGTTACGCAGCATGTTACGCTCCTCTTGATTTATAAAGATATGCTCTTTTGGAATGCCATATTCCGTCAAGCCTTTTTTCTGTCGGGCAGGATTTTGCCGATGTAATTGTAGGTCTCCGGGATATCCCGAAAACGTTCCTGATAGTTGGTTTTGGGCTCGATCTGCTGGCTACTCATCCGCCGGGAGACATTGGTCTCACCCCAATTGTATGCGGCCAGCGTGAGGCTCCAATTGCCATTATACTTGCTCTGCAGGTACTTCAGATAGATCGCCGAAATACGCAGATTGTACAGCGGTACAAAGAGTAGCCCCCGCTTGTGATCCTGATTCATGTAATGCGCGGTATCTTCCTGCATCTGTCCCAGACCGATGGCCTGTTTGCGCGAGATGGCAAAACTGCGGAAATTGCTTTCCGCGCGGATAAGACGATAAAACAAGGCCGGGTCTATCTGGTAATAAACCGCCACGCCTACCGTCATTACCCGCACAGAAATAGGGTTGTAAGTAAGGATCACAGCCAAGAGCAGGATGGTGACGGCCAGTACGATGAGATTACGCTTCTGCTTTTTCGCCATATCCGGTTCCTGATCTGCTGGGGTGAGGTTTCTTCAAGCTATTTACTGAGGCTCTTCTTATAATCGTTCAATTTCAGCACGTGAGAGACTTCTTCAGTGATGATTCTGGCCAAAATCTTGCGGGTGCCGGGGAATTCTATGCTATCTTTGAGGGCATGGAAATATAGCAGTGTGTCTTTTTCAAAGGCGATGGCAAAATCCAGAATCTCCATCAGGTCTTTGGCACCTGCAGCTTTTTTGATGGCGGCATCTTTGCTATTGAAGATGCGGGCATCCACGATGGTTTTCAGATATTGTGAGACCAATTCCCAATCCTGAGTGAGTTCCAGATTGCTCATGTCTTTGTCGTCCCTGAGTGCCAGGAAAGTCTTTTCGTGTCTCAGTTCTTCATCGCGCAGAAATTCTATCAAGGCCTTGGATTCGTTATCCAAATCCTTGCGTTTGCTGGCTTCATGATAAAAAGCGAAGCCGTTTTGCTCGATCTGAACGGCGAGTTCGATTACTTCATTTACAGAATATGCTATCATGTATTCCTCCTTCGGAATGCGGTAATTTCTATCTATTACAAACTATGGCAGATGGGGGGAATCTGTCAATAAAAAAGTGCTTTTAGTCTCTCACAGATCACACAGATATCACAGATATGCCTGATGGTAGGACATTTAGCGAATCCTGCGAGGGAACCTGAGTTTCTCACAGATCACACAGATCTCACAGATATACCTGATGGTAAGAACAATTAGCAGATCCTTCGTAGCAGCCGGAGTGGCACGCAGATTACGCAGATTTCTTTTTTAAAAGACTATCTTATAAGACTTGTGACCCCCAAAACCCCAATCTGTGTAATCTGTGCGATCTGTGAGAGACCTATACCCCCCGAAACCCCCAAATCAGCGAGCTCTGCGCAATCTGCGTGCCCCCCAAAAACCCCAATCTGTGCAATCTGTGAGATCTGTGAGAGACCCCACCCCCAAGGAAAAGACTTGACGAAATCCAGCCGCTACACAGACACTCACCCTAAAATATTCCAGTCAATCTGGCTGCTTATTTTGTTGCCGATTGTAGCGCAGAACGCCGTTTCTGCGGAAGGATGATTAGCTAAAATGAAATACATAAAACTGCTCTTGATCGAATATGGCGTCTGGCTCTACGCTGTGGCCTGCATCGCCTGGCTGCTATTGCGTTGGGCGGCTTTTTCTGTCCCGGGTTGGGCTATCCTGCTGACACCGGTGGCAATAGCCCTCATCACCGTACTCAGCCAAGGCTCGCTCGCGGCCAAAATCGCAGGTCTCAAGAAGGTAAAGTCTTTGTGGAAATACGAAGCCGCCTTTGCCATTCTGCTCTCGATCGTGATGGCCTGGGTGATAGTGGAGCTGAAGCCCCTGGCCTTTTTTACTCAAGGCTCAAATACCGCCTCCATCCTGAAAGGCATCTTCAATCCCAATACCAAAGAGCTGGTGCCCATGTTGGCAGCCCTGGTGGAGACCATTTATCTGGCGCTTTTGGCTACCGTGCTGGCCATTCCCTTTGCCTTTCTGCTCTCCTTTTTTGCCGCCAAAAACCTCATGTTTGGCTCTGTCCCCGGCAAGATCGCCTATGTCTTTATCCGCACTGTTTCCACCATCTTTCGCTCCATCGAAGCCATCGTCTGGGCTATCATCTTTGTGGTCTGGGTGGGCATCGGCCCCTTTGCGGGCATGCTGGCACTCTGGATTCATTCGATTGCGGCTTTGATCAAACTCTATAGTGAGCAGATCGAAAATATCGATCCCGGTCCTGTGGAAGCCATCAAAGCCACCGGTGCCTCCACTCTGCAGATCTGGCGTTATGCCGTGGCTCCGCAGATTTTGGCGCCCTATCTGGCCTTCACCATCTACCGTTGGGATATCAATGTCCGCATGGCCACCATCGTAGGCTTTGTGGGCGGCGGCGGCATCGGATTGGCTCTGTATCAACAGCAGCAGATGCTGTCCTGGCGCAATGTAGGCCTCATCATGTGGCTCATCGCCCTGGTGGTCTGGATCATGGACATGTTTTCCGGTTATATCCGGGAGAAATTAACCTCAAATTAAAAGGACGAAACATGCAATACAATCCTGTAGAACTCATCTTAAAAAAGCGGAACGGCCATGTACTTTCCGAGCCTGAAATCAGCTTTTTTATCACCAATTACCTCTCCGGCAGCATCCCCGAATATCAGATGTCGGCGCTGCTCATGTGCTTCTTTTTCCAGGGAGCCCTGCCCTCAGAGATCAGTGCCCTCACGAAATGCTATATCGAAAGCGGCGAACAGATCTCTTTTGCAGACGAGCTCAAAGTGGCAGATAAACACTCCACCGGCGGCGTGGGCGACAAAATCTCGTTGATGCTGGCACCGATCGCAGCAGCCTTGGGGCTCACTGTGCCCATGATCTCCGGAAGGGGACTGGGACACACAGGCGGTACCCTGGACAAGCTGGAAGCCATCCCCGGTTTCAATACCCAATACAGCATTGAGGACATCGAAAGGCTGGTCTTAAAACACGGTTACGCCATGGTAGGACAATCCGAACACCTGGTCCCTGCAGACAAGCGCATCTATGCCCTGCGTGATGTCACCGGCACAGTGGAAAGTCCGGCTCTGATCACCGCCAGCATCATGAGCAAGAAGATTGCCGAAGGTGCCAAATATCTGGTGATCGATCTCAAGATCGGCAGTGGTGCCTTCATGCCGAACATACGCCGGGCCAAAGAGCTGGCAGAACATCTGATCGAGACCGGAAACAGCTTTGGCCAAAAGGTCTCGGTGGTTTTCTCCAATATGAATTCCCCCTTGGGAGCCGCAGTAGGCAACGCCCTGGAAACCATCGAAGCCATCGAATATCTAAAAGGGAATTACTTCCCGGATACCTATGAAATCACCACCACCCTGATCACCCAAATGTTGAAAATGGCCGGATTCGCAAAAGACAGACAGGAAGCCGAAAAGATGATAAATTCCGTAGTCGATGACGGCTCGGCTCTGGCCAAATTCGCCGAAATCATCGAAGCCCAAGATGGTGATCCAAGAGTGATAGAGGATTACAGCCTCTTTGATACTGCGAAATATCAGATCCCCATCATTGCCAAGACCAGCGGATATATCCATGAGATCGATGCCCGTGCCATCGGCTATGCCCTGGTGCAGATCAAGGCGGGACGCATGCAGACCGGTGACAAGCTGGATTACAGCTCTGGCGCCATCCTGAATCCCAAGATCTCTGATAAGATCGAAGCCGGTGAGCAGATCGGTACAGTCCATGCCAATGACGAAGCCAAAGGACGCGAGGTGGCAGAGCTGATCAGGGATGCCTACAAGGTAGCTTCGGTGGAAAAAGAGCAAGAGCCGATGATCTATGAGATTATGGAATAGCTGGGACTGAAGTTTAAAGTTTAGAAGGTTTAGAAGGTTTAGAAGGTTTAGAAGGTTTAGAAGGTTTAGAAGGTTTATCGTAGCGGCGGACTCCGTTCCGCCTGCATGGAGAGCTAAAGCATCCCAAGATTTGCCGAGTTCAAATAATCGACCTAAACCCATCCCAATAAAAAAAGCCTGCATCTTACAGCAGGCCAAAATAATGGCTCCGGAAGAGAGATTTGAACTCCCGACCTAGTGGTTAACAGCCACCCGCTCTACCGCTGAGCTATTCCGGAACGCATTGTTCAGACACCTTCCTGAAAAGCTATATTTTTGTCAATAAGTTTTTGCATTCGTCTTACAGCCGCGGCAGGAATTGATTATATAATAACGCTTTGTGTGTAGATATACAAGAGAAGTCAGCCGAGTAATCTGAAGCAAAGATACGACAATAAACATCTATCCTGCTCCGCTCCGCGCCATCCATAGTTTCGCAGAATCTCTTATTTTATAGAACTACTTGAGGCTTATCCCGCAGCATGAATTCAGAGCGGATTCCTCTATCTTGAAGTAGCCTCAGAAAGCGCTCTAGCGCCGCAAAATTATGTTCACCACAACCGCTGTAGAATCCCTTGGGATACCCTTCAGGAAGCTTCATCTTGCTGATCTGCACAAACTCGGTTGGGTGCAGATAAAACACAAGAGGATGGTGGATTTTGGCCAGGATAGCGCTGAAACCGCGCACAAACTGATAGGGGAAGGTCCTCAGCAGCCTCATATTCAGAGGGAGCAAGCAAGCGCTGGGTGGTATCTCCAGAATGGTCCCGTTTTTGGTAGGGATCGTATATGGTTTGCAAGGATTGGCAAAATATTTCAGACTGTTCACGGAGCCTCCGCCAAAATCAAAACGCCTGGTCGGAACTGAAGAATCAATTTTATAGCCCAGTTCGGTGAGAACCTCAAAGGTAGTGGAAGAGATATTTAGCTGTGGAGCGCGGAACAGCACAGGCTCAGCGGATGTGATCTGGGCTATTATATCCGTGCATTTAGAGATGAGCTCTTTTTGCCTTTCATAGCTCGTATGTATTCCAAAGTTTTCATTATCATCTAAACCATGGTTAAGGCCATGTGATCCAATCTCGTAGCCAAGCCGCATCGCCTGCTGCAAGATTTCAGGATAGGCCGTGGCAAAGCTCCCAGTGAAAAAAAGCACAGGGCGAACATCATATTTTTGAAATAGCTCAAATAGCTTTGGTACGCTCTTCTGTGAGCCCGGTATCCAATCGAAATCTACAGTTATATGAATGTAATTAGTCAAGTTTGCAATCCTTTTTTAGCACCAGACAATCCTCCAAAACCACTGCATCCAGTCCGGTAGAATAAAAGGTCCGGATAGCGTCGTAAGGAGAATTCACCATCGGTTCACCCCTCACATTGAATGAGGTATTCAGCAAAACAGGCACTCCAGTGAGCTTGGCTGTTTCCGAAATCAGGCGATGCCACAAGGGCAGAATTTCTTCTGAAACAGTCTGAGGCCTCACTGTGTTATCCACATGAACGGTGGCAGGGGCCTGAGTTTTGAGCAGTGGAGTCGCCTTTGCAGCTTTGATCATAAAAGGCTTTGCAGCGGGATTCCACAGATAATCTGCGCTATGCTCCTGAAGCAGAGCAGGACAATATGGGCGCCAGGATTCCCTAAACTTCACCTTGGCATTGATTTCATCCTTGATGCTCCCATTATTTGGGCATGCGATGATGCTGCGCCCTCCCAGTGCGCGTGCTCCCATTTCTGCCGCCCCTTGAAACCAGCCGATTATCATTTCCCTGTCCAGCAGTTTTGCGGTAGTTGCGGCAATATCATCCAGGACCTGATACGGGATTTTGCTGACCTTCAAAGTTTCTTGCACAGCTTCACTGCTGAAGGTTGCTCCGTACTGCACATGCTTCAAGGGGTCAAAGGTATCCGCGCCCAATTGCCGGGAAACCCAATAGGCAGCGCCAATGGCAGAGCCATCATCTGAGGAAGCCGGATGGATAAATACATCTTCCAGTCTGGGGAGCTCCGAAATAGAGTAGTTTGCCTTGCAATTCATGAATACTCCACCGGCCAGGCAGAGGTTTTTGATCCCTGTTTGGCTCACCATGTTCTTCACAACGGCAGCCAGAGCTTCTTCCAAGCGAGTTTGGACAGCATAAGCCAAAGCTATATATTTTGGCAAAAGATATCTGTTTACAAGCTTGCCATCCTTCATCGCCTGTTCGTTAAGTCCGATCGGGAGCATATCTTTATCATATTTAGTAATGAATTTCACCAGGGCATCCGTGTAGCGGGGATGATGATAGTTCCCGCCCATCTTGAAGAAACCCGGATCAAGCTCAAAGCTATTTCCGCGGACTTTCAGGATTCCGTTCAAGCGATCCAGCCAGGGATTGTCGGTGCGAGTGGCTTCACCATAGGCAGCCAGGCCCATCATTTTACCTTCATCCCGATTGGCACGAAATCCCAAATAAGCGGTGAATCCGCCATAAAACCAACCCAAAGAATAGGGCACTGGATAATCAATGATCTTGGTAAATATCTCATTCCGGACTGCATAGCCAGAGACACAGGCATCTTCTCCATGCCCATCGGCCACCAAAACCAGGGCATCCCCAAAACCTGATTGATAATAGGCTTGATAGGCATGACTCAGATGGTGATTCACATACAGCAATTCAGGGAGCTTTCCCTTGAAGCCGCTACTGCGCAGTGCCGCATAGACCAGGCTTTGAAAATTGGCGGGACGATATCTATTCAAGTAATCTATAACGCCGCCCATTCCGTCGCCGGCCGCGGTGGATCTGCTCCTCATCCGGTTTTTGAGCTTGCTACGCAGCATTGCTGAGGCCAGATTTCCCAGCACTTTAAACGGATATTTATGACAATCCCAATTGATTGCTATTTTATCTACTTCAGCCATATTGATGCCGGTAGATTCAAGACACCAGGAAGTAGCCAGGGCCGGGAACATCCCTTCTGACCCTTTCAGTCGGTTGAAACGCTCTTCGTGCGAAAATGCTATCAGCTTTCCATCTACCACCAGACAGGCCGAGGGGTTTTGCCCAAAGGCGTTGAGGCCCAGGATCACCATCTGCTATATCTCCACATCAAAACAAGATAGGTCTATCTGAGACATGATTTCCTCGGCTCCCAAAAACTCAAGAGCAGGCAGCAAAGACTCAGCATAAAAGCGTTTACTCTCCGTCAGCTTTTGCTCTGCCTCGGCTCTGCTGATGTAGCCATGCCGGATTTGGTTGCTGAGATGAGCATCGGTATAAGAAACTCCATACATCTTTTGAAACATATATTCCTTGAACACATTGAACACGCAGTCCGTATGCCAATCCTCTTTGATTTCGGAGGGGATTTGCCATTCCAGCTCAGAAGTGATGGTATCCAAGATCAGCTTGGGATCCCAGTGTTCGTAGGAGTAAAACATCAGAGGATGCACCGCAGGATATCTAAAGCGCAAATAAGAAGAATTGGGAAATACTGCCAGACAGCCAAGTATGCTGGTCTGCGGGTGGCGCAGTATGGCTCTGGTGAACACAGGAGATACGAATGCCTTTTTGGCCAATTGCCAGCTACTGCGCAGCATGCCTTCTCTTTTAAACTGGTGTTTGGCATCACCTTTGTGTTTGATAGCTAAAAAGGGAGAATACTCCAGCGGGGTGGAAGACCATACTACATAAGGTATCTTCCGGCTGGCGGCAATCTGTGAACCCAATATATGCAGATGTTTACAGGCCACACAGGTCATGCCAGCTGCAGTGGAATCTGGATGAGCCAACCAGGCTTTGAAGTAATTCAGGAAGGTTTTCTTATGGATACCACCGGGTAAGGAAACTATGTGATAGGGTACGCCCAATATTTCACAGCTTCGGATCGCGTTTTGCAGAGCAAAATCCCTGCTGCCACCATGGGTGTAGATGAAAGCTTCTGCCTTTAGGTGATAATGCTTTACCAGACGGTACAAGGCATAGGTGCTGTCTTTACCTCCGCTGAGACCTACCAGGCAATCTGCCTTACCTGGGTGGGCTCCCAAACCGCGGAATTTATTTACTAAAGCCTTCTCATCTTTTGTTGCATACTGAGGATAACCTTCTCTGCACCAAGCGCAGATTCCGCCACTGTCAAAATCGCTTCCGGGCAAGGAATCCGGCATCAGACAGCGTTTACACCTTCGCATGATCTTTCTCCATAATCTCATATACGCAGGCTTTTGTGAGAGGATTCTCGTGGTGGGACACGATTTTTAATCCTGATTTATGTATCGCAGCGCGCACTACTTCTTTTTTGATGTGATAATGGTTTACCCCCAAGAGCGCCATCCCGCCAGGCTTAAGATGCTCTGGAAGGTCATTTAAAAAGCGCTGAATAGTACTCGCTCCATCCGCTCCTCCACAGAAGCGTTTGTGGGTCAGTTCATCCGGAAGCAGTCCCAAGCTCTGGCCTTTGTCTTCTTCAAGGTATGGAGCATTGAAGGCAATCAAAGAATAGCTTCCCGCCACATCCGAAAACAGGTCGCTACACAGATATTTGATTCCGCTTTTCTGATCATTGAGCTGGGCATAGGCGATGAGTTCACAACAATGATCTACTGCGGTAACCGATCTGCAAGACAGCTTGATCCTGGCGTAGCGAGATAGTACGGCATAAGGGCCACAGCCCATATCCAGAAAATCCAGGTCCGATAACAAATGTTTTGTGATGCTCTGGCGTAGCACAATGGTGGTCCAATCCCAATACTGTCCCCACAAAGCTTTGGCGGGGTAGAATCCGAAGAGGATTTTAAATATGACTTTGCTGCTCCGCACGGAGCTTACAAGCTTTGTGTAGATATTGTAATAATTCATATCGCTTATCCAATCTTTAAATGTGAGTACACCAAAGTTCATCCAGCTATATTGGTATGAGCTTCAAGGCCTTAGGTGAATTAGTTGAGTCCCAAATGTTGGTGTAAATTCCAACTCATTGTTACTGACGTTCTTTGAGAACATTTTAAGTCCTCACCTCTTACACTCTATCTAAGGTCAAACAACCAATCACACTATTTATCATCT
>JAJBAY010000068.1 GCA_020532515.1 Candidatus Cloacimonadota bacterium
CTTGCCGGCATTGCGGTGTTTTAAGAGCTCAATCAGCTTTTCTTCCCCATACTTGGCGGCCAGATAGCGAAGCTTGGAGAATCCATCAGCATACATCAGGTGTCCCTCCACTTCAGGAGAGGGGACCATAGTTTCTTGCGACAAAATGGATGCTTTCAGAAATCTATCACCACGATTGTAGCCCCAAGGCTCTCCGCTGAAATACTGGGCATAGCCTTCATTGATGTTGCGGGGGACATTGGGGAATACATGGATCAAAGGAGTAAGCCAGCCCTCAATTGAGGCCGCCACAAACCAATGCGAAATCTCATGAGAGACTACCTTGCGAATCCACTTGTCATTGCCTGTAAATAGCGCAGTGAAGTCGTTCTGATTGATCCAGATGAAGATGTAGAAAGACATTGCGGCCGCACCATTGGCGATATTGTCCTGATCAGAAACATAGATGATACAAGTCTTTTGGGGAGTGATATTATAGGTCTTCACCAAGGTGTCGAATGTGTTTTGAGCGATGCCGGCGGTTAAGCGGGCTTGCGCCTCCAGAGGATCATGATAGATTATTTTACAGTTCTCGGTCTGGATACTCTTCCAGTCCAGTTCCGGGTGATTTCTCTGATTGAAACCATTGAACGCCACTATACCCGGCACTTGCCCAGCCAGCAGCAATAATATAACTATCAGTAAAAGTCTTTTCATTGAGTCTCCTGTAATCAGTTTAATCCATCAGCTTTATTCTTTCTCACACATCAGTTTGTAATGTAAGTACCAAATCGCATCATTTTGAGGGTTTCTATTCGGTCAAGCTGATTTCTGTATTCACGCAGAAATCTGAATCCGGTGTTATGCCAGTGGATAAATCTCAGGCATTCTCTCATTTTTGTAAAAGCATTGTTTGGAGGGGTCACGGGTTCAAATCCTGTGATTCGGACCAAAGCTTAAAGATGACTTTGCAGTCACCTTTTTCTGTAACAATGAGAAATACCGCAATTAAACTCAGTGTCTCATAACCTATAACACGGGAGGCGTATGAGCGTCCTATTCCCATGATAAATGGGCTGTTTAGATTGGCTTTATCTTTTCTTTAGTCAAAGACAAAATCTCAAAGGCAAAAAAGAGCTTTACAGAATAGCGGGAATTTGGTCTTTGGAAAGAAAAATACATTTTGGAGTAAACTCATGAAGAAATACGGTTTTGACTTTCCTAAAAGCCTGCGTAAGACCTTCCTTTTTGACTTGGAAGAGAATTGGTATTTACCACTTTATGCAGAGCGTAAAGGCATCCCTTTGCAGAGCGCCATGCGTCGCAATTTTGGCGAATATGACATGGCAGTGAACTATCTGAGCTCAGTCTTGGAAGAAGCTGCAGCGGTGAACAAAGTGGCGGTGTATAACATCGACCACATGGCGCAGATCCGGGTATATGGCAAAGATGCAGTAGCGCTCTTGAACAGATCATTGGGGGCAAGTTTTGACGATATGAAGGTCGGCAGCTGCAAATACACCCTGCTGCTCAATGAAGCCGGTGGTGTGCAAGATGATATGATCCTGATGCGGGTCTCCGAAGAAGAGTTTATCCTGGTGATCAATGCCGGGCACGACATCACAGACGAAGTGGAAATCGACGGCGTAAAAGTCAAGATGATTGCCGATATCGATCGTATCATGAGAAATAAGAAAAGTGGGGAAGACGTGGAAGCCGAGGATATTTCGGATCAGCTTGTAAAAGTGGATATCCAGGGCCCGCTTTCCTATAAAGTGATCAAAGAAATCTTTGGGGCAGATGTACTGAAAAACCGCAGCAAGCCCGATAAGAACATGAG
Organism: Candidatus Cloacimonadota bacterium; assembly: GCA_020532515.1. Classification (GTDB taxonomy): domain Bacteria; phylum Cloacimonadota; class Cloacimonadia; order Cloacimonadales; family Cloacimonadaceae; genus UBA5456. The sequence goes on from JAJBAY010000068.1 coordinate 1,820, forward strand.
CTTTTTTACCTTCAACGAATTTGTAAAAGATGGCCAGAAGTATTACATCAGCCGCACCGGATATACAAACCGTTGGGGTTGGGAGCTTTATATCCCCGCAGCCAACGCCGCAGAAGACTTTAAAAAGATCGTGACCAAAGCCTTGGATTTGGGTGGCCTCCTGGTAGGCTTGGGCGGTAGAGATGAGAATCGTATCTCTGCCGGTGCCTTTGGTTTACCGCTGATGGGCAGCGAATATGACCCTGAGCATAATCCCATCAATAGCCCGCTGTATGAAGCTGCCATCGATATGAGCAAGGAAGACTTTGTGGGCAAGGCCGCTCTGCAAAAGGCCTTGGACGAGGGCGTAACGAAGCGCCTCAGCATCATCATCAGCGAAGGTCTCGTCACCTCCCGCGGTGTCTATAGAGATGGCAAACGCATTGGCAGCGTGAGCTCCAGCATCAATTCCCCCAATCTCAGCCATGAGCAGCGCCTGGCGATAGGTTCCAAACGCAAAAACGTCAACGATCCTGAAGGAACCGCTGCGATCGGCCTGGCTTGGCTTGCTGACAATCAATTTGCCACCGATGCCGAAGGTAAAGACATTGTTAGCCAAGATGATAAGCCTGTGCGCATTCCTGTGGAATTTTACCGTGAAGACGAAGCTGGACAGCCCAAAGGCAGTGCCATGCTGGGATATCTCACTCAAGAAGGAATCTCACCCGCCACGGCGCCCAAAGCCTTGAAAAACATCGAAAACCTCTAAATATATATATCCGGCTCCCCTCAAATAAGGGAGCCGGAGCTTATCTATTCCCCAAAACATAGGAGCAGACATGATATCAGTACAGAATCTGATGAAAGCATTTCCCCAAAAGGGTGGTGATGTTTTCTATGCCGTGGATGACGTCTCTTTCAGCGCGGGCGATGGCGAAATCGTCTGTCTTTTGGGCGTAAACGGCGCGGGCAAGACCACGACCATGAGAGTGCTTTCCACCATCTTCAAACCCACCAGTGGAACCGCCACAGTGCAGGGCTGGGACATCAAGACCCATCCGCAAGAGGTCAGGAACAACCTTGGCTTTCTCACCGGAGATACCGGGCTCTACAATCGTCTGCGGGTGCACGAATTTATCCGCTACTTTGGCAGATTGTATTCCATGCAGGATGACGCCATCACCCGCAGCATGAACGATATGGCCGAGCTCCTGGATATGAAAGACTTTATGGATAAGAAGATTGAGTTCCTTTCCACGGGTATGAAACAGAAAGTCTCGATCGTGCGCTCCATCATCCACGATCCACCTGTAATGATCTTTGATGAACCTACTGCGGGCCTGGATATCCTCACTGCGCGCAATATCATCTCCTTCATCCGCAGTTGCAAAGAGCGCGGGAAATGTGTACTCTTCAGCACCCATATCATGCGGGAAGCAGAACGTCTGGCAGATCGGATCGTGATGATCCACAAGGGCAAGGTTTTGGCAGAAGGAACTCTGGAGGCCCTGCGCGAGGAGACTTCGCAGGTAGATCTGGATGACATCTTTGTTTACTATGTCAATCAATATGCGGGAAGTGCTGCCGAAGGTGCAAAGGTGGAAGCTCATGAATTTTAAGAAAGTGATGATAGTCTATCGCAAGGAACTGATGGAAGTTCTGCGCGACAAACGTACCCTCTTTATGATCCTGCTCTTACCGGTGATCTTATACCCGGTATTGATCATCGGATTCAATGCCGTGATGTCCAGACAGACTGGCGTCCTTGAAGAGCAGGGAGCCACTATCGCCATACAGGATAGTGTGAATACTATTGTTTCTGCACGTATGCTCGCTGAACTCAGCAAGATCGAGCATTTCACCTTAATTCCTGCTGCTGGAAATGCGCAAAGCCTATACAATAACAAAGATATCCAGAGCATTATTACCCTGCGCGATTCGATCTCCACAGATGGTCTGATTACTTATCAGATCTATGTTCAATACGACGGGACCAATGACCGTAGTGAGATGACTTTTGCTAAAATCAGAGACGCTCTTATGGCCACTGAGAAAGCTCTGGTCGAAGAAGAACTACAGCTTTCCGGCATCAATCCCGAGATCATGAATCTGATCGATGTGAGGAAGCTTAATACCGCAGATTCGCAGAAGACCATGGGTAAGGTGCTGGGGATGATCCTACCTTATATCATGATCATCATGCTGCTTAGCGGAGCTTCGGTGGTAGCGGCAGATCTGGTGGCAGGGGAGAAGGAACGCAAGACCCTGGAGACCCTGCTGGTGGCAGGAGTGGATAGGCGCGACATCGTGATCGGTAAGTATCTCACCATCATTACGCTGGGGATGATCAATCTGATTGTGAATCTCTTCAGCATCAGCTTTTCCATGCAATATATGTTGTCCCAGGCCGGTGTAGATTTGGCCGGAGCCGGCATGCCGATCAAGGCCATATTCATCCTCCTGGCAGCGATGCTGCCTTTGGCCACGCTCTTTTCCGCTATCCTGCTTTCCATCTCCACCTTCAGCCGCAATATGAAGGAAGCGCGCACCTACGAACAGCCTCTGCTCATGGTATCCATGATCCTGGCGATGATCAGCTTCCTGCCTGCCATCGAGATGAATAATCTCATGGCTCTGATCCCGATCGTAAATATCGCCCTGCTCTTTAAAGCGGTGATGATGAATGACTACCAGCTTTCGCATCTCTTTCTCACCATTTTCAGTACAGTGGTGCTGGATGTGATCGCGATCTGGGGCACCATCAAGCTTTTCAGCACCGAAGGGATTCTGTTTCGCTCCGAAGATGACGGTAGCTCTCTCAAAGGCCTCAAAAGAGGGGATAAGAAACGCGCACAGGTCTTTTTCTCGCCCTATAATGGCATGATCTACTTTGTTCTGGCCTTGTTGATGCTCTATTATCTGGGCACTTATATGCAAGGCAGGGATTTGGGTTCGGGGCTGCTGATGACTCAGCTTATCGTAATCCTGCTGCCAGTCCTTCTGGTTCTGAGAGTCTTCAAGCTGCCAAGCAAAGAAACACTCCGGCTCAAGGCGCCAAAGCTCAAAGAAGTCCTGCTGGTTCCCTTCATTGCCATTTCGGCGGCGATTCTGGTGGCGCTTGCCTCCCAATTGATCAATGCAATCTATCCTTTCCCGGAGGAGTATCTGAAGAATCTGGGTAAACTCTTTGAACTGGACATGCCTATGTGGCGCAGCTTCCTCGTGATAGCCATCGCCCCCGGCATCTGTGAAGAATTGCTCTTTCGGGGGCTGATGCCGCGTTTCTTCGAAAAGTATGGCATGAAGGTGAATATCGTGCTTACGGCGCTGCTATTTGCAGCTTTTCATCTGGATCCTTTCCGCTTTCTGCCAGTCTTTCTCTTGGGCATGCTCTTGGGATACCTTACCTTGCGTAGCGGATCGATTGTCAATTCCATGATCTCACATGCCATCAATAACTCTTTGGCTCTCATTATGATTGTCTTTGCCAGTTCTTCCTGGCTAAAGCTATTTATCAGCGGTGAGGATAATCTGAGATATTGGTTGGCTATGCCTGCTATCCTGATCTTGGCCCTTGCCTTATATATGTTTCACAGAATTACAGGAGGTAAAGAATGTGTGGAATAGTCGGATACATCGGCAATAGAAGCGCTTTGCCCATAGTGGTCGAAGCACTCAAACGCCTGGAATACCGCGGCTATGACTCTTCCGGAGTGGCTCTGATCCACGAAGGAGAACTTGCTATATACAAGAAAGAGGGTAAGATTATCGAGCTGGAACGCAGCTTGCCAGAGCCCTCCAAATGCGATAGCAATATCGCTATATCTCACACCAGATGGGCTACTCATGGAGAACCCAATGAACTGAATGCTCACCCACATGCTGATTGCAGTGGGAGTCTTGCCATAGTACACAACGGCATTATCGAAAACTACAAGCTCCTCAGAAAGCAATTGCAGGATTTGGGACACAAATTCATCAGTGAGACCGATTCGGAGGTGCTGGCGCATCTGATCGAGCAATTCATGAGCAGCGGTTTTAGCATGGAAGACGCTGTGCGGGAATCCATGAAGGTGGTGGAGGGCACTTACGCTCTGGTGGTGATCAGCAAGGCAGAGCCTGATAAACTGGTTGCTGTGCGCAAAGGCAGCCCTCTCATCATTGGGATAGGCGATAATGAATACTTTATTACCAGCGATGTCAGCGCCATCATCATCCATACCAAGCGTGTGATTTACCTGCAGGATTCAGAACTATGCGTAGTGCACAGAGCTGGTTTTGAAATCTCCACCTTGGATAAGGCCACTGTAAAGCCGAAAATATCCGTAGTGGATTGGGATATATCTGCCATCGAAAAGGGCGATTACAAGCACTTTATGCTCAAGGAGATCTTCGAGCAGCCCATTACCATCGAAAACGGCTTTAGAGGACGCATCAATGAATCAATGGGCACAGCCCGTTTAGGTGGCCTCAATCTGTCCGGTTTTGAACTGAAAAAGGTCAAACAGATTCATCTCATTGCCTGCGGAACCTCATTTCATGCCGCTTTGATCGGTAAATATATGATCGAAGAGATGGCGCGCATCCCTGTGCATGCTGAATATGCCAGTGAATACCGCTACCGTAATCCCATTATTTTGGAAGATACCCTGGTCTTTGTAATCAGTCAATCCGGCGAAACTGCAGATACTCTGGCAGCGATGCGGGAAGCTCAGGCCAAGGGTGCCAAAGTATTGGGCATCACCAATGTAGTGGGCTCCACCGTGGCCCGGGAAAGCGATGGTGGCACCTACATCCATGCCGGCAGCGAGATCGGCGTGGCTTCCACCAAAGCCTTCACCTCACAGGTCACCATCCTTGCCCTGTTGGCGATTTATCTGGGGCGAATGAACCATCTTTCAGCCATAAAAGGCTCAAAGTATATCAAGGCTTTGGCCGAAATACCCGGAAAGGTCCAGCAGATTCTGGCCCATAGCGATAGCATCCGCAAGATTGCCGAAAGTATCAAAGACAGCAGCAATGCCCTGTATCTGGGACGCGGCCTCAATTACCCGGTGGCTCTGGAAGGTGCGCTGAAGCTGAAAGAGATTTCCTATATCCATGCCGAAGGCTATCCTGCCGCAGAGATGAAGCATGGCCCCATTGCGCTGATCGATGAGAATATGCCAGTAATCGCCATCGCCATCCAAGACCCTTTGTATGACAAGATATATTCCAATCTTCAGGAAGTGAGAGCCCGTAAAGCCAGACTCATCTGCATAGCTTCCGAAGGGGATGTAGAACTTGCCAAGATCAGTGAAAACGTGATCTATATTCCGGACACTATACCTTGTTTACAACCGCTACTTACCGTGATCCCACTCCAGCTCCTGGCTTACCATGTGGCTGATCTCAGGGGTGTGGACGTGGATCAACCGCGCAATCTGGCCAAAAGCGTAACGGTGGAGTAGAGCTGATAAACAGCTTTGAATCCTAATATTGCTAAGGCTGAAGGAAGCCAGAGCTCAATAAATCTTGACTAATTGTCTTGAACTAAAATACTAACTTAAAAGGAGTTTGTGACATGAAAGTAGATACGATCATCATAAATATCGGACAGGCAGCCACCATGGCCTCCGGTGGAAAAGCTAAAATAGCAGGGCAGATGAATGATGCTGGAATCATTGCTAACGCAGGAATCGCGATCAAAGACGGACGCATCCTGAACATCGGTCCATCGGCTGAAATAGAGCAGAAATACCAATGGGACGAAGCCATCGATGCCAAGGGGCGCATTTTGACCCCGGGCTTTGTGGATAGCCACACGCACCCGGTCTTTGTGCATACCCGCGAAGATGAATTTGCCATGCGGATAGCCGGTAAAAGCTATGTGGAGATATCTCTGGCCGGCGGAGGAATTCGCAGCAGCATCCAGTCCTCCAGGGATGCCAGCGTAGAGGAATTGGTGGAGCTCAGCCTGCCCAGGATCCAAAAGATGATAGCTCTGGGAACCACTACCCTGGAAGCAAAAAGCGGATATGGTCTCAGCACCCAGAGCGAGCTGAAGCAGCTAAAAGCCATTGCTGAGCTTGCCAAGATCCTGCCCATCGATATTATCGCCACCTTCATGGGTGCGCATGAATACCCAATCGAATATGAAAACGATCACGAAGGCTATCTGAAAATCCTCATCGATGAGATGATCCCGGCCGTAAAAGAGCAGGGCATTGCCGAGTTTTGTGATATCTTTACAGAAGCCCACGTTTTCAGCATTGAAGAATCGCGTTGGGTGCTGAGAGCGGCCAGAGAGCATGGGCTCAAGCTAAAAATGCATGCCGATGAGATCATTCCCATAGGTGGGGCAGAGCTGGCCGCAGAAATGGGCTGTATATCGGCAGATCACCTTGGAGCTGCCTCCGATAATGGCATTATGGCACTCAAAGCAGCGGGAGTGATTCCCACTTTGCTGCCTGCCACCCTCTTTTCTCTGGCAGCCAAAACTTATGCCAGAGGACGCTTTATGATCGATAGCGGTCTGCCGGTAGCCATCGCCACAGATTACAATCCCGGTAGCTGCAATTGTGACAGCATGCCGCTCACCATGAGCCTGGCCTGTCTGCAAATGGGCCTTACCCCCATCGAAGCACTGAGCGCTGCCACCATCAACGCAGCCTGCGCTTTGGATCGTGGGGATCAGGTGGGTTCTTTGGAAATAGGGAAGCTCGCCGATATTATTATCTGGGATATTCCCAGCTTAAACTTTATCCCCTACCATCTGGGCTCTTCCCACATCGTGAAGGTCCTAAAGCGTGGCCGCTGTATCTTTAAGGCACAATAGAGCATGGCTTTAGATAATTACCGCATCATAGAGACCATCCATCAGTCCCGCCGCTTTATCTTGTATAAAGCAGAGCGGCTTCAGGATGGAAAACAGGTCTTGATCAAGACCCAGGATCCGGCCCAGCTCCAGGATAAAGCTCTGTCTGAGAGTCTCATCCGGGAAGCCAGGGCCTCTATGCATCTTGAACACCCACACATCCGCAAAGGATTGGACTGTTTTTCAGAAGGCCTCAGCCAATATCTGGTTGCGGAATATGCCCCGGGACTGTCTCTGATCGAATATCTAAGACAAAATTCTGAAAACATCACTTACAACCAAGGCCTGGTCTGGGCGCGGGACCTCCTGCATGCCCTGATCTATGCTGCAGGCAGGGATGTCTGGCATTACAATCTCAATCCTTACAACCTCATCATCAATGCAGCTTCAGAGCTGAAGGTGATCGGCTTTGGTAAGAATCGTGATGCCTGGAAACACTCTGAAGGTAATTTTAGCTATCGCTATCCCATACTCTATGTGGCTCCGGAGATCTTCAAAACCAGTAATCCTCATCCGAATTCTGATATCTATTCCTGGGCAGTTCTGCTCTATCAGATCTTGTGCAAGGAATTGCCCTGGCGCTTGGATAGCTTCGTGGGCCCGGATGAGCAGAAGATGCAAAGCTTTAGCAGAGGTGTGACCCTGCCCTCTGCAGAAAAGGTACCGGATGGGCTGTACAGCGTTCTGCTGGCCTGTCTGAAGCTGGATCCTGTCGAGAGAATCAAGGATTTTGCTGAACTGATGGACACCTTGCAGCAAGAGGTGCCGGATCTTGACTGGAGCTACCATGAACCTGCAGAAGAGCTAGTGCAGGTCCCAGCGCCTGAGCCCGAATTAGCTGAGGCAGATGATGAAGCTCTGGATGAAGCTGAAGCACCTGCTACCGAGCTGATTGAACCGGAAATAGAAGACCTTTCTCCTGAAATAAGCTTTGCTGAAGAATCTACGCCAGAGCCAAGAGCTGAAGACGAGCCTGAGGATGAGCTCCTGCCCGAGCCATCCATCCCTGAAATCCTTGCCACAGAAAGTGAAATCGAGCCTGAAATCACGGAATTACCCCAAGAATCCCCAGCCCCGATTCCGGAAGAACCCAAAGAACCGGATATCCAGGATGATCTTGCCTGGCCAGTGATCCAGGATGAACCCACAATACCTTTGCCACCCACGGAAGAGGAAGAGGAAGTCGAAGAGCCAGCGCAGCCTTATGAACCTTCTGAAGCAAAGCCAGAGGAAGTCCCGGAGCCTAAAAGCACTAAAGCAGAAGAAACTCCCAAGCAGATCGTAGCTCCTCTATCGCCTCCTTTAGAAAAGCCAGCAGCCCCCACTATACCCAAACCCATTCCCCAAACCACATACTACGAGAAAAAGCCTGAGACTTCTGTAGAAACCCAGAAGGATCTCGGCACCATGAGAAAGCGCTTCCTCATCTTGATGATATTGAGTGTAATCATTTTATCTTATGTTTTGATTCAACATTTTGTTTTTCGGCGGAAACCGAAGTTTAAAACCACAGAAACCGAAGAAGCTGTAAATCTTAACGATATCGATCTTTCCACCCTCGCGGAAAACTTCCCTCTGGAAATGCTCTGGGTTCCGTCTGATACCCTGATCATGGGCAGCATCAGCCCTGAAGCCAGAGACAATGAATTCCCTCTGCTCACCATCAAACTCGCCGGATTCATGATCAGCCCTCTGGAGATTACCCAAGAGCAGTGGAATATGGTCTATCCCACCAATCCCTCTCTGTATATCGGGGCAAAGCTCCCGGTGGATAATGTCTCATTTTATGATGCAATCGAGTACTGCAATGCCAAAAGTCTGAAAGATGGACTTACGCCTGCCTACGACTATCATGGCACCGATATCGTCTGTGATTTTGATGCAGATGGCTATCGTCTGCCCACCGAAGCGGAATGGGAACTGGCCGCCAAAGCCGGAATAGGTAAGAACTTCCAGCTTTACAGCGGCTCCGATAATCCGGACGAGGTGGGCTGGTATTCCGAAAACTCCTCTGGCCGCAGCAAAGCCGTAGGCAGTAAAAAGCCCAATTCACTGAAGATCTATGATCTGAGCGGAAACGTCTATGAATGGGTGTGGAATTGGTATGCTCCCTATAGCTACCGCACGGGAAATCTATTTAGCGGCCCCCAGGATGGAACAGACAAAGTGATCCGGGGCGGCTCCTGGTACCACAATACAGAGCGGATGCGCACTACAGCCAGGGAATATGTAAAGCCTTATGTGAAGGCTGGCTATATCGGTTTTAGGGTGGTTCGCAGCCGGTAGCGCAGCCAGAGCTCTCGCCTTTCCCTTGCACTCGCTTTTCATTTGTCTTCGAATCGAGTTTAAGGCACGGATTTCCAGGGTCTGAACCGGATCAAAGTGCCTTGAGTGTACCATCCTATATGAGACATCCCCCCGTTTTTAGTCGAAGCTGATTTTGATTCTTTCTTCAGCCTTCCCATCCCCTGATTTGCAGTGGTCTTCCTGTATAGGCTACCGTGGAGATGTCGTGGAGATAAGAGGATTTATTCCTGCTATCTCCACGACATCTCCACGACATCGAATGGGGAAGGGTAGTCTGGGCAGAGGGAATTTGTTTTGACTTTAAAACGACCTTTCCTGCGGTGGCCTTCGAGCTGTGCTTGTCCTGTATCTTGTTGTCAGCCATAGTGTTTTGGGCTCACCTGGGTCGTTTTAGAGTTAAAACAAAAGCAAAGCTGATCGGATAAACTAAAGCTCCGCATGTGTCCTGTAGCTACGGTATTTTACCTGAAAGCTGTGAGTCTGTCGAGTAGGTAAGGGGAGTTTCACCCCAAACCCCTCACAGAACCGTACGTGAAGCTCTCGCTTCATACGGCTCTTATCATTCAGCCGAAGAAATACGTTGGCTTGCAGTATTTCCAGTG
>JAJBAY010000069.1 GCA_020532515.1 Candidatus Cloacimonadota bacterium
CTCTTTACTAATGCAGCAGCAGGTGGTTTGGAAAGTTCTCCTGTAAGACCTTCCCGAGGAGCCAAATCCTCATGTCCTTGATAGTTACGAAATTGAATTAACATTCAATTTCTCCTGACACACTGGAATCTAAAGTGTTTGCAGCCGCAGGATGAGCTGAAATTTGTACTGACGGATTATGTGGATTATGTGTTTGCGCGGGATTTCGTGCAGGCTCATAAGATCACAGGGAGGACGATTCACTTCTCCCCCGTATCCAGTGTGCTGCCGCCAGAGATCCTGGCAGAATGGCTATTGAAAGATGGCCTGAGGGTGAAACTCAGCTTGCAGCTTCACAAGCTGCTCAACCTCCGCTGATCAGGTGAATCACCAGCAGCTCTGCCCCATTGGGGATGGTGGTGCTGCCGTAATCCGCTCGCAAGACCACCTCGTCATTGATCTTGACCACTAACATCGGAAAACTATAGTTCATGAGGTCCAATGCATCCTGAACTGTCATGCCTTCCTGCCAGGGCCGGATCTGTCCGTTTATTGTAAGTTGCTTTTCCACACAATCCTCTCTAAAGCCAGGTTTGCCTGCATCGCAGCCACTATCATCACACGTGCGGAAATGGGTGCAATACCGGGGACAAGCTCTGAGCTCTGATCCCCCACTACAAAGAGCTTGCCAGCGCGCACGATCTTGATCTCTTCGCTTTTGCCATAGCCAGCCAGACCGGAGGCGCAGATCAGCTCTGTCTCCGGGAAATACTGGCTGAAACACTCTATCAGCATGGCTTTGGCGGTCGCTGTGTCAAAAGCCTCGATCATGATATCCACGCTGTGATAAAGCTCCCGCACCTTGTCTTGATCCAGGCAGAGCTTGTGCTTTTCCAATTCAATAAAGGGATTCACTTTGCGGATGTTTTGCGCTAAAGCCTCTACTTTGAGCATGCCTACCTGATCCAGATTGAAGGCCTGACGGCTCAAATTGGCAAGAGAAACCACGTCAAAATCGCTGATGATCAGTTTACCGATGCCCGCTCTGGCCAAAAGCATGGCCACGTTTGAGCCCAAGGCTCCGGCACCGGCGATGCCCACTACCGCCTTTTGCCAGAGAGGAAAGGCCAGGGGATCCCGCTCGCAAAAGTACTCCTGACGCTTCATGGCCGAATCTGTATCTCGATTTCCTTGCTGATATCGGTGTCTTTCAGGTTCTTGAGCACAGCCATTATGGTATCCTGCAGGATGTCCTGCACAAAGGGCACGATCACCACTTGCTTGCCATCCACCTTGAGGACAATGCTGTTCTTCCCATCCAATACGCAATCTGAGCGAATTTTACGCCCCTGGACTATTGCTTTAGCCATTTCATAACAACTGCTGCCACAACGGCTGCAACACTCTTCTTCGGGGATGGGTAAAATCTCAAAGCTTGTGGCTATTACACGCTCACAAAGAGCAGCGGCATCCTGGGGCAAACGGAAGACCGGAAGGCTGGGATGGCTATAGTCCGTATTCGCGATCAGACCGCAAATCCCGATGCAGGTATCATCGATGAGTTCGTCCAATTGACCTGTATTCGCGGCACAAACGAGCTTGGGCACAGCAGCATCTTTCATGCCTTCTATCACCAGATAGTCGGCAGAAATATGTGGCAGCATCTCATTTAATGGCAGAGACCGGGGGTAGATGATTGCAGTGTCGTAGAGGCCTTTGGCCACAGTCTGGCTGCTGCCTGCTTCGATGTGCAGGGCAGAATTCTTGCCCGCAGTATCAGCGCGGTACTTTTCGCTATGGATGTCCTTGATCGTGGCTACCTTGTAGCCTTTATCCTTCAAAGCTTGCACGATGCTCATTACGGTGGTGGTCTTGCCGGTGTGATGGTATCCGATTACAGCTATGGCTTTCATGGCTTTGGCATGATCAACACTACCACCGTAGCGCTCATGCCCTCCCCACAACCTGAGATGCCCAGACCTTCTTCGGTAGTGGCTTTGATGGAAATCTGCTCCAGCTCACAATCCAGATCTTCTGCCAAAAGCTCTCGCATAGCAGGGATATGAGGGCTCAGCTTGGGAGCGGCGGCACAGATGGTGGCATCCAGATTTGCCAGGACGTAATCCTGCTTCAGCACAAGCTCATAGCATTTCCTGAGCAGTATCCTGGAATCAATATCCTTGAAAGCGGGATCGGTATCTGCAAAATGAGTTCCGATATCACCCAGAGCCAGTGCTCCAAAGAGCGCATCACAGACGCTGTGCAGCAAGACATCGGCATCGGAATGTCCCATCAGGCCTTTTTCAAAAGGAATGGTGACTCCGCCCAGGATAAGCTTGCGCCCCGAAACCAGGCGGTGCACGTCGTAACCAAATCCAATGCGCATAGTTAGTCCACCGTGATTGATTTGGAGACGTTCTTGGGCACATCAGGGTGCACGCCGTGATCCATTACACCCAGCAGGTCCAGCTTGTTCATCTTGCGGATGCTCATTCTGAGTGCCAGGAGTTGCAGCACGATCGTAGCTGAAAAACAGGTCATCAGGCTGTCTCCGGTTTTGGGCAGCATGATGTAGCCCCAACCATAATAAGCGCCTTCTTTGGGGTTCAGAGAGGCGTTTTTGTACAGGTTCTCATCTTCTTCGGCGATCACATAGGTATCTGCACCCCGGATCTTGTGAGTATTGATCTGCGAGATGGTGAGATTGACGTCCCGCTTATCCGGACCGGTCACGTAAATCAGCGGGTAATTGCGATACAAAGGCTCAAAGAAATCCTTGTCCTTTACGGCATTATTGAAGACGCTGGTACCTTCGGCAGAGAGGTTAAAGGGGGTATTGTGGGTGAATAAATAGTCCGCCATCGCCTTGATGATGTCCTTGCGTTCAGCGGGGGGAATATCCCTAGTTTCAGCTTGTTCATCAATTTCGTCGATCATCTTGCTAAAGGCTCGCACAAAGCTGCGCACATGCTTCACACCAAAAACGGTGTTTTTACCCAGGATGGTATTGGGTCCGTGTTTAAATTCGCTGGCTTCCTTGCCCTCAGAGTGATTGAGCACGGTCTCGCGGATCTTGAGCGCACCTTCCATGGCTACGCCGCTGATCTTGGTGGCCAGGATGTGCATGGAGGGTTCCATATAGATCTTGCCTGCCATGTTGTCGATCATGTCGTCGGTCTTCAGCACCGTTTCTTTGAGCAGCATTGGTATATCTGCCAGGGATTTATAGCGGCGTTGCAAGGCAGCTTTGGCTTGGCTGAGCGCTTCAGGACTCAGGCTTTCTCCCAGATCGTTGAGCTTCATATCCGCCACTCTGATGGCCAGATAGTAAAAGAGGGTAATCTGATTCATAAAGCTCTTGGTGGCAGGCACGGCAATCTCCGGACCGCAGTGGATGGGGATGGCCACGTCGCTTTTCTCCTGACCCAGGGTGCTGTTCATGTTGTTTACCAACACCACTTTACTCACAGCCAGTTCTTTGCAATCTATGTCGTTGAAGATATCGATGAGGTCCTTGGTTTCTCCGCTTTGGGAGACTCCGATGATGAGATCGTTATCCTTGATGCAGTTTGAGTATTCCCCTCTAAAATCACCGGGGAGGATGGGGATCATTTCCACCTGCGCGATTTCATTGAAGAACAGCGAGGCGATCTTTGTGGCATGAAATGAGGTGCCGCAGGCGATTGAATAGGCATTCCGCTTGTTTTGGATGGTGTTTTTCACCAGGTCCACAAAGTCCTTCACGCTGTGCTCGAATTCGGTGGCATCCACAGACTCAGAGATGCTATCCAGGGCCTTGGCCACGATGAGGCGTTTGCGGTCAAATTCCGGTCCCAGCAGCTCTATAAAGAGGTTCTTCTCATTGGAGAAGAAGTACTTTTTGTCAAAATCCTCTTTCACTGCCACATCGAAGATGAGGCTATAGCTCTTTTGTGCGTGTTCAATGAAGGTTTCCACCTCGCTGGATTCACAAAGATCATCAAAACGCTTTTGTTTGTCTTCCAGCAAGGGAGTGCCGGCAATCTCCAACATGCTTTCTGTGAGACACTGCGTCACAGAGGCTTCTTTGATAACCTCGATCATGCGTTTACCGGAGTTTGAGCCCCCCTGGAAAAGCTTGATCAGCTTACCGGTGGATTCGCTCTGGGCATAGATTTCCTGCTCCATAAAGTATTCAAAATCCGGTAGTAATTCCACGTCTTCCGCTCTGAGCTTGGAGTGCACAGCCCGGGTAGTGATCTTGTCGCCCATGATGTAAGTCTCGTCTTTTTGTCCCAGGCGTTTGAACTTGAGATCCCTGAGCGCATAAACCTGGTAATAATCTGAGGTATATTCTATGAATTCACCTTCTCTGAGGTTCACCAAGAGCTTGGTAAATCTCAGCACGGCAGTGAGATCGCTGGAGGTTAGTGCAAAGGGTAAATCATCGACTTTCCCCACGCCAAAGTAGAGACTGGAGCCCGCTTTGATCGCCCAGGAGGTCTGGGTCTCGGGATCCACTATTACCGCAGCATAAGAGCCCACCATCTTTTCGGCAGTGGCGACTATAGCACGCCGCATACAGGCCTTGCGGGTAGTGGGATCAACCTCACCCTTCAGCTTATCCAGCTCGATGTCAAAATAGTGTTCCACAGTATGCACCAGCATTTCGCCATCGTTGTCCGAAAGCACTGTGTGTCCTTCTTTGGTGAGGAAGACCTTCAGTTCGCGCGTGTTTGTGATGTTGCCATTGTGCGCACCAAAGAGATGCCTTTTGCATTTCACTTCATGAGGTTGGGCGTTGGCTTTACTCACAGAGCCGAACGTGGCCCAGCGCACCTGTCCGCAAAATATCTTACCGCTTTGCTTTTCGATGCCCAAAGTCTTGACCAGGGTGGAGGGAGCGCCCACATCTTTGAGCAGGACGACCTTATCTTTGTCATCCCCCAAAAAGGCGGCACCCGTGCTATCGTATCCCCTATATTCCAAGGCCTTCAGCAGTTTGGAAGCGTATTTTCCCAGATCAAGTGAGACCTTGGGCAAGGCCATGCCCAAGACACCACAGCCCAAAGTAGGGACTATGATTGGAATGCGAATCTTCAGTTTGGAAATAGTTCTCAAGATACTGTGTAACATTTTATACCTCTTTATATTAAGATGTTTTTTTCGATGATGAGGTGAGCCAGGGTGAGGTCCCATTCATCGGTGATCTTGATATTCAGATCACTGGTGAGGTGATAACGGACTTTGGCTCCATAGTGTTCTACCAAAGCGGCGTCATCGGTGCTGATATAGCCATCATTATAAGCTTTTATATAGCTATCTCTTATTAATTTATATTGAAATACCTGGGGGGTGAAAACCTGCACCAGGCGGTCCCGCACCAGGGTCTGATCCAGATACATTCCGGTGACCTGTTTGATGGTGTTTTTGAGGCGGGCAGCGGGCACTACGGCCTTTTCCTTGCTGGCAATCTTATACAGCTCTTCGATCAAATCCAAACTGATAAAGGGCCTCACAGCATCGTGCACAAAGACAAGATCGGTATCGGGAGGACACTGTTGCAGTGCACCAAAGACGCTATCCTGCCGCTCCATGCCTCCGGCGATCACCAAAAAGGGCTTCGGCGCTGGCTCAAAGAATTGCAGGATCAGGCTTTCGCAATACTCCAGATCTTCTTCCGGAGCGGTAACTATGATATTGGAAATGAGTGGAGAGCTGAAGAAAGTGCTGAGAGTGCGGATCAGGATGGGGATGCCATCCAGCATGCGAAATTGCTTTTTGAGCATCCCGCCCATTCTCTGTCCGGATCCAGCGGCTGTAACTATTGCGGTGCTATGGGTTAAGACTTCCATGAGTAACAAACTCCCCGGGCTTTTCTGGCGGTCTGCAAGACGCCTTCCGCATTCAATTCCCTTAGTATGTTCGAGATTTCATTGATATGGATATCCAGCATAAAAGCGAGGTCTTCCGCGCTAGATTCCCTGCGGGTCAGGGTTCCGCGGATCAGGTTCACGATTTCTTCATCCGGAGCCTTGGCATCTGGCGGAGTCTTGATCTTGGCGATAATTTCAATAGGCATCTCCAGCTCCATTGCCATATAGTTTTTGATCTCTTTGAGACGCTTTGTGCTGGCGGCTTTCACCCAATCCTCTGCTCCGGGGCGGTCCAGCGAATTAAGCTGCACCAGATCCGGCGAAATGTCTTTGATGGCCTCGCGTAAAAGCTTCAGCTCTGCAGGGGTATCCGTGATATCCGGCACGATAAAAACTTCCAGCCAGATCGGTCCGGCATAGCGCTGCCGCAGCTTCACCAAACCAGCGATCTGATCGCTCACCAAAAGCCCGGCCTGAGGACGATTTACCTTCTCATAGACGGCTTGGCTGGCGGCATCGAGTGAAGGCAAAATCACATCACAGGGCAGGATCTCTTTCAAAACCTCTGCGTCGTTCAACAGCACACCATTGGTGAGCAGCGCCAGTTTATATTCCGGATAGTGCTTCTTGATATGCTGGATGATCTCACTGATAGAGCTATTCAGGGTGGGCTCTCCCGCTCCGGAAAAGGTGATATAATCCAGTTGCGGCCCATCGAGCATAAAATGATCAAGTTCCGCCAAAATCTCCGTTACGGGGAAGAAGGCCTCACGCTTGGTCTGAAGATGAGTGGTGTTCTGCACCTCACAATATACGCAATTCAAGGGACAATATTTATAGGGCACGAGGTCCAGCCCCAGAGAAAGTCCCAATCTCCGCGAGAGCAGGGGACCAAAGAGGTGTTTATATTTCATCTTTAAAAGGTCGTTCCAAATTGTAGATGCGGTTCCCAGGAGCGATCTGCCACGCTGTAGGCATAGTCAAAGCCGATCAGGCCAAAAGGACTGCGGATGCGTACGCCCACTCCCAAACCTTTTTTGAACTTCATAAAATTGAAGTCGCGCAGATGGTTATAGCTATCGCCAGCATCAAAGAAAGTCACACCGATCACCTGGTCTCCGGCTATGGGATAGCCCAATTCTGTAGAGAAGATGATGGCACGGGTTCCACCTCCAGCCGGCCCGATGGAGCGATCTGGATAGCCTCTGATGCCATCAGCACCAGTGCCGCCCAGATAGAACTTTTCGTCTGGCGGAGCGTCTTCCGAATCGCCATAAGGCGTGATGTAGGAAAAGCGCCACTTCGTTCTGAAGGTCAGCTTTTTCCAGGCTTCTGCATACCAGTTCACCTGTGCGATCTGTTTGAAATAATCAAAGTCCCCCATAAAAGGTCCGCCGGCAACCTCAGAATAAAGCGTGATCTGAGAGCCTTTGGTGGGGAAGAAGATATTGTCTCTGGTATCCCGGCTGAGGGTGAAATTCAATGCCGAGGTGTAGCGCCAGTCCAATTTATCCAGCTCGATCAAAGTGGCATTGGCCAGGCTATCGGCGAAGATAGAGGATCTATTGGTGATGTTGTATTTCTTGCTGTAAAAGGAGTAACCTATCGAGGCCCGGCTGCGATCCACCCAGGGAATGGTTTGTCCCAATCTGATTGCGGCGCCTCTGGTATAGATTTCGTAGTAAAACGAGCTCCAGTTTTTCTTGGTATAATAAAGGTTTGTGCCTAGCAGCACATCGCTGTCATAGAGATTGGGATTGGTAAAGCTCAGCTCAAAATTTTGAGTTCTCCCCCCAAAATCCCAGGTGATGCCACTGCTCCAGTTGTTGCCAAAGAGATTGTTCTGCGAGAGCGAGAGTTGCCCCACAAACTTATCCTGGGAATTGTAGCCCACACCACCGTTTGCCACCCCGCTGGGTTTGTCTGTAATATCGATCTGCAGGTCGATATCGCCATTGGCATTGATTCTCTCATAATCCAGGCGGATATCCGGTTCGATAAAGCCCAGATTATAGATGTTTTGCTGACTCCTGATGACCTGGGACTGACGGTAAAAATCTCCCGGAGCTATCTCCAATTGGCGCCTGATCACCTTTTCATTGGTGCGGCGGTTGCCAGTGATGTGGATCTGGCGGATCTGCGCCCGGGTATTCTCCACGATCGTCATGTTTATGTTCAGCGTTTCACCCGTTTTCTCAAATTCATTACGGATATCGGTGTAGATATAGCCTTCATCAAAATACAGGGAATAGACCCTTGCCATCTGTTTGTCAAACTTCTCTTGGTCAAAGGTATCTCCCTCTTTGAAGTTGAAGGATTCCAGGATTTTTTCAGAGCTAAAATTCTCGTTCCCGCTTACGGTAATCTCACCAAAGAGGTATTTGGTACCTTCATTGATTGTGATCACCAGTTCGTGATGACGATCTGAAACCTGTTGCAATTCATAAGGCCCGATGGCGACATCGATAAAGCCATTTTTCTTGTAAAAATCCGCCAGCGAGACCAGGTCCACAGCAAATTTCTCCTGCTCAAACCGCCCTGAACGCAGGAAACTGGAAGGTTTGGTCTTCATTCTGCGGATCAGTTCTTTGTCTTCAAAATTTTCGTTGCCGATGAAGGTTATCTCTTTGAGTGTGACCCGATTTCCTTCAATCACGTGCAGCGTAAGCGCCACCTGGTTTTTCGGTAGAGCTTGCTCCAGAATCTCGATCTGGGCATTGCCAAAGCCTTTGCTGGCATACTCTGCCTTCAGCTTTGAGATGACCTGAGCCTTCATGCTGCCGCTCCAGTAGGAACCAATACGCAGGCCGATCAGCTCTTCCAATTTGTCTTTCTTGATCACCTTAAAGCCTTGATAAGTAACTGAGCTGACCACAGGATTTTCAGCTACTTTCACGATGAGATTCACTCCGGTGCGATAGGGCTCGGTTTCGATCTGAATGTCCGAAAATACTCCCATCCGATATAGGTTCTTGATCGAACGCGAGATGCTTTCTGCCTGCACGGGGTCGCCTACCTTCAGGCTCATGGCCGAGGTGACGAGTTCGTCCGCAATGTTCTGGGTACCTTCCACACGGATTTCATATATGGTTTCACCTACGCCCCAGAGACTTCCAAGGAGCGCAAGCAGTACTATTATGAGCAAATTATGCTTGAGTTGATAAAGCATATTACCTCCACTTATAGGGTATCTTAACTAAGATTGTAAAGTCGGCTTTTTAGTAAAGCTTTTTTTTTAGTCCCCTGCTTGAATACGGGGATAAAAACCTGATTATCTGCTTGCGGCCGCCATAATGCAGCGGGTAAAAGCAGGGTTCTTGCCGCAGGTTTGAACTCGCTTCTCACCTGCCTTGGATTCGAGTCAACTCGAGTCCAAGACGAATTCAAAGCAAGTCCAGGGGAAAAGCAAGCCTTGGCGGATACAGCCAGAGTGCCGCCGCCCTGAGTCTTGGAGTTCAAGGTGACTAATATAACTATCAATTTACCATGACCTTAGCGGCACTTTGGACTTCAAGCGGCAGTGGGAAACCTTGCCGACGGCTGTTGAAGTCCATTCCCGCCTCTTATTAACGCTAAGCCTGAAATAATCGAAGCCGGATCAAACTCCAACGCCTTTCATGGCCCGTAGCGAAAATGTGTTTTCAGTCAAGTTAGACAGCAGATCTCCCTCGCCCCCAGTCCTTTGCCAGAACATCATAGACCCTCTGGATACTTGATCTCGATTTTTGCTTTTTGCTGTAGATACCATTCATCCAGATGTTTATCCCCGGCTTTCTGCCGGGCTTGGGACAGGATTTCCGCTTTGTGCAAGAGCCAATCCTCTTCACTGCGCCTTTGCTGTGCCAGCACTTTGGCAAGATAATAAAAGTCATTATGCTCGATCAAGGGGGTAAATTCACCCTCTGGGGTAATCGAAATCGCCCGGTTCAGGGGCTCGATAGTGCCCAAACCTGTGATCGTGCCATTCAGTGTGACTTCCTCTGCATGAATCACCGTAAGCCCTTCATTTCGTGCTGCTTCCAGATAATCCGGGGACTTGTGTTTGCGGATAAAGCTCTGCACGATGTCCTGCATGGCTGCCTGGCGTTTTTGCGAGCGTAATCTGAGCTTGAGCAGGGCACTTTCCACCTCAAAAGGGATATAATATTCGTCAACGCTTTGCCCTATTTCACAGATATAAAAATCCCGCAAGGGGGTCTCATAGGGCTCCAGAAGGGTCCCCGGGGGACTGGCAAAGCTCTGCTGCACCAGGTATTCGGAGCGGCCCAGGCCTCTGATCACTTGATCTGTGGCGGAAAAGAACTGGCTCTCCTGCAGGGGCAAATCCAGCTCCAAAGCTGCGGCTGCGAGCCCTTTGGTTTTTGCGCTTTCATAAAGCTGCTCTCGCTGAGCCGTGATTTCATCCACTCTGTGGGCATTTGCCCTTTCGGAGCCAGAGGCAAAACGCACGAAGTAGAGGCTGCGGCCCTGCTCGCGCCGATACTCTGTATCTTTGATCTCTTCGTAATACTCCCGCACCTCCTCATCACTGGCATTGATATCTTGTAACTGGTTGAAATCAAAATAGATGATCTCTGCCTCGCTATGCTGCACCTGGGCTTTCCAATCGCGTTTGACTTTCACAGAATCGATGCCGGCTTCGGCGTGAATAGTGTTTAAAAGCTTTTGATAGCCAAAGGTATCGCGGCTGTAGCTGATGATGTCCTGCTTAAATTGCGGCCGGTCTCTCAAAGCCTGTTCATATTTTTTCTGGTCAAAAACGCCGTTTGTCATGAGCTCCGGAATCTGTCTCACCCCCTGGGGAGGATGCGCCTTGATTTCGTCATCCAGCTCCTTGGGGCTCACGTGGATAGCGTACTCAGTCATAGCTTTATCATATATATACATGGCGATTAGCTCATCAAAGAAACTCCCGTATAAGGCCAAAGAGTCCGCTGGACTGAGGTCTGCTTTGATGCCCTGATACTCCAGATATGCGGCAAAGCCTTCCGATAATTCACTGGCCGTATAGCTTCTGCTGCCAATCTGCGCCTGTGCCTTCGCCTGTGCGCAGAAGCTGAGCAGGCTCGCCAACAGCACTATATATAGCAGTTCTTTCTTCATCTTAAGTTTCTCCTTCAAGGGGCTGGGTTGCTTAGGTCTATTTCAGCGTTCACTTCTACATTTCGGCGCAAATGTGTCAAGCTCAAACACGAGAAATAGGCATCCCCCCAAAATATTAATGGTCACAAGGATGGGACGGATGGGACGGATTGACACGGATTATTTGAGGCAAATCTGATATAACTAAACGACTGATTTGCCATTTCACCGTTTTCAATTTATGCTCTTTGTTTTTGATCCGTATTAACCCGTTTAATCCGACCAATCCGTGTAACTATTCTTTCATATGTGTAAGCATTCCAAACAATCGAGTAGGGAGATGTTAGGAAGCGATCCTAACATCATCCCTCTCACAGAACCGTGCGTACGGGCCTCGTACACGGCTCCTGATAATCTTTGTGACTACACATAGTAAT
>JAJBAY010000071.1 GCA_020532515.1 Candidatus Cloacimonadota bacterium
AAATCTATCCTGCCATCCGCGGTAAAAAAGAAGGTAAGTTTATTGCCATCAAATTGATATATAGTTTCGATCAGCTTCATTTCAAAGGGATAACGCTGCAGGATGTCATTGAAGGTACTGGCGGCTTTACTCTCCTCATAATCTATGTTTCTGAGCTTTTCCAGATCACTGCTATTGGCATTACGGCTAATTTTAAACACCCTTTCGGAGGCATCGGGCACATCCTTTCCCTCGCGCAAAGCTGCCATGTGGACGATCTGGGCAATGTCTTCACCGCGTTCCACTTCTACGATGATGAGGTCTTCCGGCTGCAAAGGTAGGTCATGGGGATTCAGATAATACCCCATTCTGCCGGTACGAAATTCAACTTCTATATATTCTTGCATTTATTCTCCAGAGATTTGTCTAAGCAGCACTTGTTCATTTTCGCTAAGGCTGAGTCCTCTGCGCTGTTTCACGATAGCTACTGTATCGCAAAATGCTGAAAAGCGGTATTTTGTCAAGCTCTCTGCTTCGCCCCAGGAAAAATCCGGGACAAAGCCGCTGAAAAGTTTGCTACCGTAAATACTGGAGCCTGTGCCCACTACCAAGCCGGTATTGAGGCTGGTATTGATGCCGGTTTTCACGTGATCACCCAGCACGCAGCCCATAAACTGACTGCCGCTATCGATCACACTTTGGCTCTGGTAGTCATAGGTATTCACGTTTTTGTAGGTATTTTTGAGATCGCTATCGTTGGTACCGGCGCCAAGATTTACCCATTCGCCGATAAAGGCATGGCCCAGAAAGCCGTCGTGCTGCTTGTTTGAATAAGCCTGAAAGATGCTATCCTCTACTTCTCCGCCGATTTTACAGACTGGTCCGATGCTGGTGCCTGGATAGATTTTGGCTCCGATCTTGACCACGGATTTCTTTCCAATATAAGCCGGACCCTGGATCACGCTGCCAGCCATCACTCGCGCCTCGCAGTCGATCACGATCGGCCCTCCAGATGCATCCAAGACCACGTTTGGCGCCAGAGTTACACCCTCGGCAAGCCAGACCTGGTAAGGATTCAGCACACTCACTCCGGTTTCGATTTCAAAGAAATTATCCGCATCATAAAAGACCGTTTCAAAGTCCCGGGTGATGAGTCTGGAATTGTCATGCACGATATCGGTCAAATGCTGGTAGAGCAAAATCTGGCTTTGCCTCTTTTTGGCATCAGGGATATCCTGAAAACCGAAGGCAAGCGCCTGACTTGTGCGCACAGCCACACAGTATTCGCCAGAATAAAGAGCTTGATTGGGCTGTAAAGCAGTGATCTCTGCCTGGGCTGCATCGTCTAATTTCAAGCGTGAGTTCAGATAGAGTTTATCGCCTTCGGGCACAGTATTAATCAACCAATCTGCATGACGTTCTTGGTATATATCTGCCAGCAGAGGATCGATCAGCACACATTCCTGCTGGGCGTCAAAGGCCTGGCCGAGACGCTGTCTGAGCTTGAGTATTCCACAACGGATATCTCCCACAGAGCGCGTCTGGGTGATAGGGTAAAACGATTTATGTTTGAGGTCGTCAAATATTATTACGTGCATTGATCACTCCTTTCGGGGGACGTTTTCCATGCCAGACGAAGATGCCCAATTGGCCCAAAACCATGGTAAAGACCAACATAAAGGTCTGAATCACGAGCCAGACAGGGTAAAACAAAAGCATGCGGGATTTCACGCCAAAGTGCTTGTGCGAATACGACATCATCATGAGTTCGATCACAATACGGTAGGCAAAAACCCAGAGACCCAGCCGTAGATTGACGAACATCAGGATGATGCCGCCCCAATACAGGCAGGCCATGGAAAACAGGATGAAGAAGAACTCCGGATTGAAGGAAAGCTGATACTTCATGTTCGAGGCCCAGCGGCTGCGTTGATTGATAAACTGTTTCCAGGTCTTGACCGGATGGGTATGGGTAAACGAGGCTGGTGCGAAATTGAAGATGATCTTGTGCTTTTCCTGACGCATGAGCTGCATGAGGTTGACATCGTCTCCGCTGATGAGGTGCATGATTCTGGAAAAACCGCCCACAGCCTCCCAGGCGCTTTTGCGATAGGCCAGATTCTGCCCTATGCAGGCCCAGCTTTTCCCCAAGGTGTAGCCACCGCCCAGAACCATATAGGTCAAGGCAAAATCAAAGTGTTCATACTTTTGCAGAACGCTGGCTTTGTCCCAGGCTGGGATCAGGGTGCGCGAATAGCCCGCCACCATGCTCACATCTTCGCTGAAATGAGCTACCATGCTGGAGATCCAGGTGATGGGAACCATGCAATCTGCATCTGTGGTGAGGATGATGTCGCCTTCTGCGGCTTCTATAGCCCGGCTGAGTGCGACCTTTTTGGGAGAAACCACATCTGCTCTGCCCATGGACCTGATGTATTTGATATTATGGCCGGCTTCTATATAGCCTCTCATGATCGTTTCGGTGTCGTCCTGAGAGTCGTCATCACCCAGCACTATTTCATAAAGCTCTCTGGGATAATCCTGGGAAAGCAGGCAGGTCATGAGGAGTGGCAGGTTCTTGGCTTCATTTCGGGCTACAATCACCACTGATACGCGTTTCTTCTCAAAATCTAGCACCGGTTTATAGCGTTTCCAGCCGAAATAAAAGCGGATTACAAAGATGATGTAGGTGAGGGCTCCCGAGCCCACGAGGGCCAAAAGCAGATAGTAAAGAATCTTGCCTATCACAGTTAGTTCGTTTCCAGATTGTCGTTAAAGCCCCAACGGGTGGGGTAGAAATTGAATTGCAAGGTATCTGACATCGCAGGAGGGATATTGTCTTCGATAAAATACTCTTCGATGCCGCCTGATGAAGCCAGAAAGCCGGTTCTGGGATTGATGGTGCGGGTTACGATGCCTTCAGGACGCTTAAAGAAATAGCGAGGATTATCGCTGGCTGGCAGCCTGCCGCCATTGTCCAGCTTGATGCAGCGGGTCATGATCTGCCCCCAGATGGGAGCACACACTGCACTGGAAGAGACGGTTGCATTGCTGTCAAAGCCATTCCAGATACCCAGGGTAAACTTGGGGTTGTAACCTATAAACCAGGCGTCGCGATGATCGCTGGAGGTTCCGGTTTTCCCGGCTACCTGCCACTGGTAGTTATTCCTGGCTCTGGCGCCGGTTCCGGATGTGGTCACGGATTGCAGCATGCTGGTCATTATATAGCTGACCTGTGGGCTGGTGACCCTGCTCTTGGTGGTGATTCCTCTTTCCAGCACTTTGCCATTGAGATCTTCCACTCTGCTGATAAAGACGGGTGATACTCTGGTGCCTAAGTTTGGGAAAGTGGTGAAAGCCGAAATCAGGCTGATTGGCGTTACTTCATAAGACCCCAAAGCTGCCGAATAATCCGTCACTCTTCGGTTAAAGCCAAAGCGGCTGAATACATCGGTCATGGTATCAAGGCCCAGATCCATAGCAGTTTTTACCGCCCAGACATTATAAGAATGGGTAATTGCGGTGCGCATGCGGGTATATCCGTAGTATTTATTGCTATAATTGGTGGGTGTCCACGTTTTACCATTTCCCCCGGTGAAAGAGATTCTGGAATCATTGATGATGGTGGCAGGGGTATAGCCTTTTTCGATGGCAGCCGTGTATAAGATGGGCTTGATCGCGCTTCCGGGCTGCCTTTTAGCTTGGGTCATGCGGTTGTATTTGCTATGGGTAAAATTCCGGCCTCCAATCATCGCTCTCACATAGCCGGTATCATTTTCCATCAGCACCAAACCACCTTGCAGATAGCGGGTATTGATGTCAAAAGCATTGGGGCTTATACTCGACATTTTATTGCTGTAGTTATGGCTCTTCTCTATTGAGCTGAGATAGTTGTTCAAGACGGAATCTGCATACACGGCAAGGTCTTGGTCCAGCGTGGTATAGATTCGCAGCCCACCCTCAAAGAGACGGTCTGTGCCATACTTGCGTTCCAGATACAGGCGGATGTGCTCGATAAAATAATCTGAAGCAGCTTGGCGCATAGAACTTCCCTCTCTGCGCAGAGGCGTATTGATGGCCAGCTCGTAATCTTCTTTGCTGATTTTCCGCGCATCCAGCATCCGCTTCAACACCCGGTCCCGCCTTGCCATAGTGCGCTCGGGATGCTTGATGGGATTATAGTAATTGGGACGTTGGATCATGCCAACCAGAGCAGCGGATTCTGCCAAAGTCAGTTCGCTGGCATGCTTGCCAAAGTAATTCAAGGCTGCAGCCTCTATACCGTGCAATTGGCCGCCCCAGAAGATCTTGTTGAAATAGATTTCCAGAATTTCATCTTTACTGAATTCCCGTTCGATGCGCAAGGCCAAGAGGATCTCTTTCATCTTGCGGGAGATGCGTTTATCCAGAGTGAGGAACATATTGCGAGCCATCTGCTGGGTGATGGTGCTGGCTCCTTGCGAGAAATCCATGCGTATGACGTCCACCACCAAAGCCCTGATATTGCCGAAGATATCTATACCAAAATGCCGGTAAAAGCTCTTATCTTCGGTGATCACCAAGGCATCCACAAGATGTGGAGGCAGCTCTTTCAAAGAAACCAGCTTACGCTTTTCAAAAGCAAAGAGATAGATCATCTTGCCGCTGCGGTCATAGACTTCAGAGCCACTGCGCATGGTGAAATTCCTGAGCTCACTGGTGGGAGGCAGAGTGTCGGAATAAAACCAGATTGTGCCTACGACTATCCCGATCACGATGCAGCTTGCGATCGCGATCCAGGTAAGTATCTTACTGAGTCTCTTCTGTTTCAATGTCTTTTTCATTTAGGAGCCTTCATGCCTGGTATTTTATCCTCTAAATAATAACAAATATATGCGGTGATTATACCACTAATCAAGCCAAATAAGATTAGGATTGGTGTCAACACAAAAAGACTGTCGTTGGTGATAATCAGGTATCTGGCCAAGACTAATTGGGTGAGATTGTGTGAGATAGCACCCAAAATACTGATTCCCGTGAGGCTGAACCGTGGGCGCATTAAAAGCCCTATGCTCATGATCAAGACCGCAATAAAGCCACCGCCTACAGAGAGAATCACAGTGGGACTGAGCAGGGTAAAAGTGGCGATACCGCCCACGATGGATTTGGCGAGATTCACGATGATAGCGCTGAAGATTTTCCGCTGCCAGATCAGATATAAGACCACAATGTTGGACAGTCCCAGACGCAAAAAAGGCAAAGGCAGCATCCGAAAAATCAGGCTCTCCACGATATAAATCACCGAAGCGGTGGCAGTGAGGAAGGCCAGAAAAGTAAGATACTTGGGTTTCATCAGGCAAAATACTGGCGGATTAATGCGTTATCACTTTTCAGCAGACCCTGATATGAGCCATAATAGACTTGGTTTCCGCTATCGATAAAAAGCACTTTTTGGCCCAATTGGGAGATGGTGGCAATGTCGTGAGTAATGGTTATCACCGTGGCAGTGTTATTTTTGATGATTTCTGTCATATAAAACAGGGTTTCTTCTGCAGTGATGGGGTCCAGGCCGCTGGTAGGTTCATCAAAGATCAGATAATCCGGCTGATAAACCAGAGCCCGGGCGATCCCGATACGTTTGCGCATACCGCCGCTCAGCTCTGCAGGATACTTATCCTGGGTATCTGCCAGCCCCACCAGCTCGAGGCATTCGGATACTCTGCTCATGATGTAATCCTCATCTTTTACGCCTCTTTCATACAAAGGCAAAGCCACATTTTGAAATACGGTAAATGAATCCAGCAAAGCCGCGTGCTGAAAGACCATGGCAAAGCGTTTTTTCAGCTCGTCCAGTTCAGCCTTGGAGCAATCGTAAAGATCGCAACCATCTACGATGATGCTGCCTTCATCCGGCGGATATATGCCCAGCAGGCTTTTAATCAATACCGTTTTGCCGGATCCGCTTCTGCCCAGAATCACCAGATTTTCGGAAAAAGGCAAGACGAAATCAATCCCTCTCAAGATTTCTTGTCCAGCCAGGCTGATGCTCAGATTCTTTACCGCGATCAAGCTGATTCCCTTGATTTCAGGATAAAGAAGAGTAAGAAAGCCAGCAAAAGTCCTGAGGCATTTGCCAAAAGATCATATACAGAGACCTGCCTTCCCGGGATATATAGCTGATGAAACTCATCCAGCGCTGCTAAGAGCAGCATGATGAAAAAGCTTATCCAGACCATTGCCGATGAGGCTTTGCGCTTT
This sequence comes from Candidatus Cloacimonadota bacterium, assembly GCA_020532515.1. Classification (GTDB taxonomy): domain Bacteria; phylum Cloacimonadota; class Cloacimonadia; order Cloacimonadales; family Cloacimonadaceae; genus UBA5456. The sequence goes on from JAJBAY010000071.1 coordinate 6,217, forward strand.
AATAGATATAGCGCCGCCAAGACTCCCCAGACCAGATAAATCCCCAGATGGGCGATTTTGTCGAAGCCCCAAATCTCTATGGACGGAATATCTTTTGAGGGTATAGAAGACAAAACCCAGATCAGCACCATCCAGGCCAGCATCAGGATCAAATAGTGTTTTGCCTTCATTTGTGCATGCTCACGATATCCCAGTTCATGCTCAAGACTTTCTTTTTGAGTTGTGCCTTCAGCGGCAGCCCACTCTCCGAGATCCAGATGCTGATGCGGGTATCTTCCGAGAGAAAATTGAAGGTCAGCATATCTATGTATGGGGCTTTTTCGTGGGATAGAGCTCTCAGGGAAATCTCATGTTTTCGGGCGGCAAAAGTGCCCAGGGAAGTCTTGATTTTGTCTATTTCTCCGACGCTTACACGGGCTTGCCAGCTGGCGCCATTACCATCCACAAGATAGTTTCCGCCTGCACTTTTATTACTGCAGATCACGCGCAGAAAGCTGAAGATATCCCGGGTCGATGGCTTGATCTGATAGTTAGTATTCCCCGGGGTGCTCTTCTGATACATGGTGGCTACAGGGGCATTGTAAAGCGTGAGCACAGAATCTCTGAGCTCACCTTGGTGGACAAGCCGTAAATACCTTTTGGGTAGGAACTGCTTATCAAATTCAATTTCATAAAGATTGTTGAGATGAGGGAATATCGAGATTTTGCCTTTGTTCTGGACCTTGACTACCGTTTTTTGAGGCTGAAACTCTATACGCAGATCGGCTACTTTGATGCCGAGAGCACTGATCTTGTACTCCGCTGTTTGAGCTCTTAACGCAAAAACAGACAGCAGGAGAATGAGGCAAAATAGAGCTTTTCGCATCTTAATCTTGGTGACACTTTACCCGTATCTGTTTGATGCTCTTCTCGTCACTATCCAAGACTTCAAAGGTCAGGTTTTCATCCAAGCTCCACAGCTCTCCCACTAGGGGGACATGGTTAAATTGTGCCAGCAGAAACTCCGCCATATTGTCATACTCTTCCACAGAGATCTCGCGGGAAAACTCCTGATTGAACTGACGCACGCTGTAATTCCCACTCACCAGGAAGCTGCCGTCTTCCAGTCTCATGAATTCCGGAATCTCATCGTTATCATACTCATCCTGAATCTCGCCCACAATCTCTTCCAGGATGTCTTCCAGAGAGATGATGCCTGAGGTGCCGCCATATTCATCCACCACCACAGCCACCTGCAATCGTTTAAGTCTAAACTGGTTTAAAAGGCTTTGAATCTTCATGTTTTCTGTGACAAACCAGACCGGACGCATAAGCTCGGAGAGGCTTTGTTTCTCAGGGAACAAGAGCAGATCTTTCACATAGATAATGCCAATGATGTCATCGATGGTTTCGCGGTAAACAGGAATGCGGGAATAGCCATTTTCTATCACCAAGGCGCGCAGATCTTCTAGGCTCTGATTTTCTTCAATAGCGGTAATCTTCACCCGGGGCACATAGATCTCACTGATTTCAGCTTCGCGAAAACGGAACAGCCCCACCAGCATGCGTTTTTCGTGCTCCTGCAAAGAGCCGGAGCTGGATTCACTCTGGATGAGATTGTGAAATTCCTCATGGGTAAAGCGTTGCCCTATTTTCCCGTCGATAGAGCCCTTGCGGGAGACGGCTGTGCTGAGCTTTTCAAAGACCCAGACCACAGGGCTGAGCACAAATTGAATAGCGCTGATCGGATATGCTATGATTAGCGACATCTCATTGGCCACAGCAAGTGCGATCAATTTCGGCACGATCTCTCCAAAGATGAGGATTACGGTGGTAACTATGATGATTTGGATGGTGATGGTCAAAGATAAATCCCAACCCTGAGTTTTAGCCATATCATAGGCAATCAAGGTGCTAAAGGACGATATTGCCATGTTTACAAAGGTATTGCCCAGTAGCAGGGTCACCAGCAGGCGTTTGGGCCTGAGGAGAAGTTTTAAAACCTTCTTTCCTCTCTTACCACCGCTGTTTTCCAGCTTTTTGAGATACACGCGGGAAAGTGAGAACATCGCGGTCTCACTGCCCGAAAAGAAAGCCGAGAGCATGATAAACAATATAAGATACAAGCTTTTAGTATCCACGTTTCAATTCTCCCGGAATCTGCTTTCGGTAATTTTCTTCGGCGTCTTCCATTTTCTTTTTGTCTGCAGGTTTTACGTGATCATAGCCTGCCAAATGCAGCAGTGCATGAATCAAGACCTGCCAAAATTCCTCATTATACGTATTTTTACCCTTTTGCCTGAAGACTTGATTTGTGTCAATAATAATATCACAGAGGCGCAGATTCCTGCCGCCCAGATCCAGGGCTTCACCTTCAAAGCTCAGGACATCGGTGCAGCCATCCACTCCTCTGAATTTGCGGTTGTATTCCCGCATCTGGGCGCTATCTGTAAGTAGCAGAGAGATCTGATAGTCCGTATCTGCCGCCTCACGGCTTAAGATATATTCGGCAAATTCCTGGAGCAGATCTGCCTTGATACTGTCAGGCAAATCTCCTTGAATCTCAAGACTTGTCATTGTCGTCGGGATAGTCCAACCTCTTGCGGTATATGCTGCCCAGCACAGGCATCATGGATTCTTTGACCACGGCCAAATCCCTCATCGTGATCGGCGCTTCGTCAAATTGTCCTTCCCGGATCAGCCTTGAGACGGTATCATCTATGATCTTGGTAATATCTTTTTCATCTTTGATGGTCTTGGCCTTGGTGGTGCTTTCCACAATGTCTGCGATCATCACCAAAGCCGCTTCCTTGCTTTGCGGTCTGGGACCCGGGTATATATAAGTATCGCCTTCTGCTGGCAGTTTCATCTTCTCGGCTTGATCGTGAAAATAGCGAATCGTGCTGGTGCCATGATGTTGAGTAATGATATCGATCACAGGCTGGGGAATCTTGTATTTCTTGGCCATAGTAACCCCTTCCAACACATGATTTTTAATCAGGTTAGCGCTTTTATCCGGGGTCATACCATCATGAATATCAGAAGATTCTTCATTGTTTTCGGTGAAAATCTCGGTATTGATGATCTTGCCGATATCATGATAATAGCTGCCGACCCTGGCCAAAAGAGGATTTGCCCCGATGGCCTCTGCCGCTCTTTCCGCCAGATTGCCCACGATGAGGCTATGATGATAGGTGCCCACCGCAGAGGTTGCCAGTTTTTTGAGCAAAGGATGATTAAAATCCAGAAGTTCCAAAAGCGTCTGTTTCGTGGCGCGGTTCCATTTCTTTTCGTAATAAGGCACTATCATCACGATGCCCATAATGCTGATCGCTGCCGAAACCACGCTAAAACCGATATTGCGGAAAATGATATTGATGGGATCACTCTTATACAGGGACAAAGCCAGATTGGCAGATGTGCTCGTGATTACCAGATAAAACCAGATGCTCAGATATTCATGATGCGCTTTTTGTCGCTTGATCAAGACCAAAGTGCTAATCGTGCCCAAAATAAAGATCACGGGGGGATAGGTCTCCCAATTGATGAAAGGGCTGATGATAAGCATGGAGCACACGCTGTAAAGAATGCCAAAATCCACCGAGACCAGGATGGCAGCGGCGATCGCGGTCAAAGCAAAGGGAATCAAAAGATTGTTCAGGCTAAAAACATGATTGGTGAGGACGGCAAAGACGGTAACCAGGACAAAGCCCAGGTTCACCGGCAGAAAATCGTTCACGCTCTTCTTTTCTTCCAGGGTGTTCACGCCAAAATAGTGATTCGCCAGGAGCAGAATCATAAAGAAATAGATCAGCATGCCCAGAGCGAGCATGGTCTGCTGAAAGGCTGTTTTTCTCACATTTCTATTGCGATAAGCGGCTTGCAGGGATTCCAATTTGTCTATATCGCTCTGCGCTACCCGGGCATTTTTGCGGATGATTACCTCATTTTGCAGCACCACACCTTCGGTCTCAGGAATCTCGCGCAGGCGTCTTTGGCTCAGCTCTGCCTTGAGCTCATCATTGGGCAGTATGTTCGCTTTGATGAGCTTGCCAGACAGGGATGAGAGCAATCCTGCCGCTTCTGGTATCATAGAGGCCAGTGTATCCATGGCGGTATCCACGCTCAAAAATTCACTGATAGGCTTCCTGCTCTCCTCGCCTTGGCTCCACAGGCTCAGGCTATCGGCCTTCAAGTCTTCGTAAATACCCTTGCTGTAAAGAGCATTCAATTGCCCTCTCAGCTTTTCATAGACGAGGTCGCGCTGTTTCGGATTTCCAGCAAATTTCAGAGCTTCCCCAGGAATCTTGAAGCCCGCTTTGCCCAGCTCCGTAGAAAGCTGATCCGCCAGCAAATCGGGATGGCGGTAGATCACTTCCCAGACCTCATCCAAGCTGCTAAAGGCTTCAAACAGAACATCATCAGAGAGCAAATATGGGGTAGGCAAGGCCGATATGCTTTCTTCCTGCTCCGCACTGAGCTGTTGGGAAGACTTAAGAATCGGAAAATCGAAAGGCGCGATAATCTCCGTCTCTGCCACTTGACCGGCCTTGAGACGAAATTCCGGATAGTTGAAGCTTCCGACCGCAAAGACATGGTACAGCCCCATTAGAACGAAGGCTGTTAATATGATGATAAGTAGATATTTCGAATTCATTTTACCCTTTTAACTGAAGCGCAATACTTGTCAAGGATGATCTGAGTTCATGTTTGATCTTTTATTAGAATTGCTTGATGACCTCGATCATCTGTTTCACAGTATCGAAACTCTCCGCTGTTATTCTGGGCGCAGGGATCTTTTTCCCAAATTCTTTCTCAATAAATGTTTGCAGGGAAACCAGCGAGAATGAGTCGATCATGCCGCTGGAAATAAGTTTAGTGTTCTCTGTAAGCTCTGTATCCGGTTCATCAAGGAACTCATCCCGGATGAATTCAATCAATTTCTCTTCCATTTTATACCTCGTTTATTGTGTTATTTTTAGTAATTCTTCTTTGCTTTTGCCCAGGATATCATGCTTTTTACCGATCTTGATAAAAGCAGC
>JAJBAY010000070.1 GCA_020532515.1 Candidatus Cloacimonadota bacterium
ACTTTATTATTATAGCGAATAAACAAGGACATGGAATACAAATTCCAGGAGGAACAATGGCAAAACAAAAGTTCGTGCGTACCAAGCCACACGTAAACATAGGTACGATCGGTCACATTGACCATGGTAAGACCACGCTCACTGCGGCGATTACCCTTTATCTAAGTAAGAAGGGCGGAGCCAGTTTCCGTTCCTTCGCAAGTATTGATAACGCTCCCGAAGAAAAGGCTCGTGGTATAACCATTGCCACCAGTCATGTGGAATATGAAACTGAAAATCGTCACTATGCCCACGTGGACTGCCCCGGTCATGCTGACTATATCAAAAACATGATCACCGGTGCCGCTCAAATGGACGGTGGTATTCTGGTAGTAAGCGCATACGACGGCCCCATGCCTCAGACCCGTGAGCACATCCTGCTCGCCCGTCAGGTAGGTGTACCTGCTATCGTGGTTTTCATGAACAAGTGCGACCTCGTCGATGACGAAGAACTGCTTGATCTGGTTGAGATGGAAGTTCGTGAACTTCTTGACAAGTACGATTTCCCCGGCGACGAGATTCCAGTGATTCGCGGTTCTGCTCTGAAGAGTTTGAATGGCGATCCTGCTGCCGAAGCTCAGATTCAGGCCTTGATGGATGCGGTTGATTCTTACATCCCAATGCCTGACCGCATGGTGGACAAACCCTTCCTGATGCCTGTGGAAGACGTATTCTCCATTCCTGGCCGTGGCACAGTAGCTACAGGCCGTGTGGAACGTGGCGTCATCAAAATCCAGGACAAAGTAGAGCGCGTCGGTATCCGTGAGACTGTGGAAACCACCTGTACTGGTGTGGAAATGTTCCGTAAGCTGCTTGATCAAGCCCAGGCTGGAGACAACGTAGGTCTTCTGCTGCGCGGCTTTGCCAAGACAGATATGGAGCGTGGAATGGTATTGGCGAAGCCGAAATCCATCCATCCTCACACAAAGTTTGTAGGCCAGACCTACATCCTCACCAAAGAAGAAGGTGGCCGTCACAAACCGTTCCAAACCGGTTATCGTCCTCAATTCTACTTCCGTACCACCGACGTTACTGGCTCTCTTGAGCTTCCAGAAGGCGTCAAAATGGTTATGCCTGGTGACAACGTGGAAATTACCGCCACACTTATCACTCCGATTGCTATGGAGCAGGGCTTGCGCTTTGCTATCCGCGAAGGTGGACACACCATCGGCAGCGGCGTGGTATCTAAAGTCATAGAATAATCTCCGGTAATTGAAAGATGAGAGATATTATAATATTGGCTTGCGAAGATTGCAAGAATCGTAATTATACGACTACTCGCAACAAACGCAAGAACCCGAATAGGATGGAGCTGAAGAAATATTGCCCCACCTGCCGGAAACACACAAATCATAAGCAGCGGTAACAGGCTGTAGTAATATATGTTGCAGGACAGTAGTTCAATTGGTAGAGCATCGGTCTCCAAAACCGGGGGTTGCGGGTTCGATTCCTGCCTGTCCTGCCACATTTTTATCTGCGGCGCGAGCCCAAACAGGTATTTGGTGATATAATGAAATTTGCAGAAGTAAGTCGCTTTTTCCGCGATGTGCGTTCCGAGATGAAATCCGTAAGTTGGCCCACAAAGGACGATCTTAAAGAGGGTACAGTGGTAGTCATAGTGATGTCTGCCATAGTAGCAATCTTTTTGTCTCTGGTGGATTTTGGATTTTCCCGTATCTTGGAATTGCTCTTTTAAAAGGAAAGAATAGTGGCAATGAAATGGTATGTACTTCATACCTATTCCAGTTTTGAGAATAAGGTAAAGACCGCGATAGAAAAGGGTCTGGAAGGAACCGAGATGCAAGCATCCGTAGGCCGGATCCTGGTTCCTGTACGCAAGACTTTTATCATCAGAGATGGCAAAAAGATTGAACGCGAACGCAAGGTTTTTACCAGTTATGTGATTCTGGAAGCAGATCTGACCCCGGAGCTGAAGACCTATATCCTCGGCTTGGCTGGTGTAACCAGTTTTTTGGGAATGAGCAAGCAGCAAAAAGACCCCACTGCTCTGCCTCAGGATGAGGTGGATCGTCTTTTGGGTATTGCAGATCCGGATCGTGATTTTAAAACATTTTCTTATTTGCCGGGCGATATGGTACGAGTGATCTCGGGTCCTTTCACAGATTTTGAAGGCATTGTACAAAAGACAGCCGATGAAGGCAACAAGCTGGTGATAGACGTCACTGTATTTGGACGACGCACCCCCGTAGAGCTGAGCGGAAGTCAAGTAGAACAGATTAAAAAATAGAACAAAAGACAAGAGGAAATAAAAATGGCAAGACCAAAAGATGCCGTATTAACTTTGAAGTTACAGCTTCCCGCCGGCAAGGCAACTCCGGCTCCTCCAGTGGGTCCCGCTTTGGGCCAGGCTGGGGTAAATATTCCAGAATTCTGCCGCCAGTTTAATGAAAAGACCGCAGATCAACCCGGAATGGTATTTCCGGTAATCATCTACGTCGCCAAGAATAAATCTTTCACATTTGAGATTAAGACACCGCCTGCCAGCGTTCTGATAAAGAAAGAAGCTGGATTGGCCAAAGGTTCTGCCACTCCGAATACAGCCAAAGTCGGCAAGCTGAACCGGGCCCAACTGAAGACGATAGCTGAACTCAAAATACAGGATATGAATTGTCATTCCCTTGAATCCGCTATGAGTATGATCGCAGGTACTGCACGGAGCATGGGCGTCACCACTGACGTTTAATGCTTTGATGCAGGAGATAGTATTCACAAAGGAGATTCAATGAAACATAGTAAAAGGTACAAAGTTGCCTATGCGATGTATGATCGCCAAAAGAGATTTGAACTGGACGAATCGATCAAGCTGCTGAAGAGCCTGCCGGCTCCGAAGTTTGACGAAACAGTCGAGCTCCATTTCAATCTTGGTGTAGATCCTCGCAAAGCAGATCAGCAGATTAGAAACTCGCTGGTTTTACCTCATGGAACTGGTAAGACTATGCGCGTGCTCGTATTTGCTGAAGGCGACAAAGCAGAAGAAGCCAGGAATGCTGGCGCCGATTACGTCGGCGTGGACGATCTCATCGAAAAAATCACCGGTGGTTGGTTTGATTTTGACGTCGTGATCTCCACTCCAAACCTAATGGGACGTATCGGAAAATTAGGCCGTGTCCTTGGTCCGCGTGGACTGATGCCAAATCCTAAAGTAGGAACTGTAACAATGGATGTAGCCAAAGCCGTGGAAGAATCCAAAGGCGGAAAAGTGACTTATCGCGTAGATAAGTTTTCGAATCTGCATATCCCGGCTGGCAAGATCAGCTTCTCTGAAGCAGATCTGAGAGCTAACCTCAAAGCCATCCTTGCTGCAATCCTCAAAGAACGCCCAGCCACCCTAAAGGGCGTTTATATCAGGAGCATCACTCTGTGCACCACCATGGGACCCGGAATTAAACTACAGGTCGCAAGCGCAACCTTGGCAGCGAAAAGCTAAAAGGAGGCACAAGTAATGGTTCAACAATATAAAGTAGACAAAGTCCAGAACCTGGTCGAAAGACTACGTGGCGCAAAAGCGATTGTACTGGTGGATTACAAGGGAATTAACATCGAACAGGTGAATGAGCTGCGCAACCGCTTCAGAGCGGACAAAGTGGATTACATGGTGCAGAAAAACACCTTGCTCAAAATTGCATTGAACGAACTCGGAATCACAGAACTGGATGATTATCTGAAAGGCCCCACTGGCGTGGCTATCTGCCTTGATGATGAAGTATCACCCGCTCGCGTGGTCGCAAAGTTCAAAAAAGAGATCATGGGAGATGCCGGCTTTCCAAGTTTTAAAGTCGGATACGTGGCAGGACACGTATTTGGAATCGAAGAGCTCAGCTCTTTGGCTACACTTCCCACCCGCGACGAGATTCTGGCACAAGTAGTGGGCGGCATGGCCGCACCTATTACCGGATTCCTGGCGGTAAATCTGGGTATCATCCGCAAATTCTTTTATGCGATAGATGCCATTAAAGATAAACAAGCTGATGCTAGCTAATAAAAAATTAGTCATATATCCGATGGAGGAAAGATGTCCGATAAAAAACAACAAGTAATTGACCTTATTAAAGAAATGACCGTTCTTGAGCTCTCTGAACTCGTCAAAGAAATGGAAGACATATTTGGTGTGTCCGCTGCTGCCCCCGCGGCTGCTTTTGCCGCTCCTGCCGGCGCCGCCGAAGAAAAAGAAGAACAGACTGAATTTGACGTGATCCTCGCCAATGCTGGCGACAAAAAGATCAACGTGATCAAAACCGTGCGTGAAATCACAAACCTTGGCCTCAAAGAGGCTAAAGACTTGGTAGATAGCGCACCGAAAGCGATCGTTGAAAAGGTGAGCAAAGAAGAAGCTGAAGCTACAAAGAAAAAACTTGAAGACGCTGGCGCAACTGTCGAACTCAAGTAAGAGGCTTTTTAGCCAAGTAATATGTCCAAAAAAAGTCCTCCAGGACTTTTTTTGGACTAATTCACTTGCCCAATTCGTGAATCAAAGATATGTCTCAAGTGCTGCAATTGCAGTCAATACAAAGAGTCGCTGGCTAATAGCGTGAAGAATTTACAAAGCACCAACCCCTATCAAATGTGCCCTAAGGGCACAAAGGAGTGAGCTTTTGAGAAAGATCAAAAGTTATTCTCGTATCTCCGGAAGATTTGCCGAACTGGGCATTCCTGAAGTAGAAATTCCGAACCTGCTTGCTATGCAGGTGGATTCCTTTAATGAGTTTTTGCAAAAGGACGTGCACCCTCTACGCAGAGAAAAGAAAGGACTGCAAGCTGTCTTTGAATCTATCTTCCCCATCGAAGACAACAAAGGACATTTCCTGCTTGAATTTATCGAGTACTCTGTGCTTCAAGAGAAATATACCATAGGCGAATGCCGGGAACGGAATCTATCTTACCAGGCGCCTCTTAAGGCCAAGATGCGTCTATCCGTCTTTGACATCACCGAAGCAGGAAGAGAGCACAAAGATACCCTGGAACAGGATGTCTTTTTGGGCGAAATCCCACTCGTAACTGATCAAGGCACCTTTATCGTAAATGGTGCCGAACGGGTGATTATCTCTCAGCTCCAACGCTCTCCCGGCGTGTTTTTCTCAGAACTGAAACATCCTTCTGGTAAGACTCTGTACTCTGCCAAAGTGATCCCTTACAACGGCTCCTGGCTGGAATTCGATATTGATATCCACGATGTAATGTTTGTGCATATAGACAAACGTCGCAAGCTGCCGGTCACCACTCTCTTGAGGGCGATCGGAATCTCCACCAGCCACGATCTGCGCAAGACTTTTTACAAAAGCGAAAAGCTAGCCATAGCCGATGCCAAAAACCGCTACCTCTTCAAAGACATCAAAGTGGCTGGAATAGATGAGCCCATTGCCTTTGCCAATGAACAGGTATCTGATGTCCTGATCAAGATTTTGGGCGAACACAAGATCAAACAAGTGGAAACTATAGATGCCAATTTTGAGATTGCCCGTAAAGTCTTGGAAAACACCATTGCCAAAGACCCCACTACCAATCGGGAAGAAGCTCTTAAGAAGATTTATTCCCTGATCCGCCCCGGAGAAGATGCTCCGGTGGAAGCCGCACAGCAATTGGTCGATCGTATGTTCTTCAATGAAAAGCGATACAACCTCGGCGAAGTGGGACGGCATAAGATCAATGTCCGCCTCGGCATCAATGTCGATATCACCACCATGACTCTTACGGTGGAAGACTTTGTGAGTATATTTAAGACCTTGATCGATATCTATAACGACGATGATGAGATCGATGATATTGACAATCTGGCCAACCGCCGTGTACGTACGGTGGGTGAGCTGCTGCAAGAACAATACAATACAGGGCTCTCCATGATCTCCAGGATTATCCAGGAACGTATGGCGATTTCCAATATAGATGAGATCACCGTCCACGATCTGGTAAATAGCAATGCGCTGATCAACGTGGTGCAGGGATTCTTCCTCACCGGTCAGCTCTCTCAATTTATGGAGCAAACCAATCCTCTGGCTGGCCTGCGGCACAAACGTGCGCTTTCAGCCCTGGGACCTGGTGGCCTCACTCGTGATCGGGCTGGCTTTGAAGTTCGCGACGTGCACGCTTCCCACTATGGACGTGTGTGCCCTATCGAGACCCCGGAAGGCCCCAATATCGGGCTCATCGTCTCTCCTGCGATCTATAGCCGGATCAATCATCTGGGCTTTATCGAGACCCCTTACCGCAAGGTGGCCGCTGGTATAGTAACCGATGAATACGTCTATATGGATGCTGCTGAAGAAGAACACTTTGTTATCGCCCAATCCGATGTGCATCTTGATGATGAGCGGCGCATCACGGATGAGACAGTTTTAGCCCGTGAAAAGGGTGATTTCATTCAGGTGGATCCCAAAGATATTGAATATATGGATGTGGCGCCTCAGCAGATGGTTTCTGTATCTGCAGCGATGATTCCCTTCCTGGAGCATGATGACGCAAACCGCGCCCTGATGGGCTCAAACATGCAGCGTCAAGCTGTGCCTCTGCTCAATCCCCAGGCTCCGGTAGTAGGTACCGGCATGGAAAGGATTGTCACAGTAGGCACCTCCGATATCGCTCTGGCGCCCTATGACGCCACAGTGGAACACGTGACCTCTGGTTATGTTGATCTGAAAGCCATAGATGAAAAAGATGAAGCACTTTATCTGGGCTCTGGCAGCAGAGTGCATCTGAAGAAGTTTGTCCGCACAAACCAGGATACCTGCGCAAATCAACGCCCCACCGTCAAAGTGGGAGATACCGTGAGAAAAGGTCAGCCTTTATCTGATGGCGCCTGTGTGGAAGACAACCGTCTGGCCCTAGGTACCAATATGATGGTAGCCTTTATGCCTTGGTATGGTTACAACTATGAAGATGCTATCATCATCAGCGAGAAAGTAGCCCGCGAAGATACCCTCACCTCTATATATATTGAGGAGATGGAAGTCTTGGTGCGCAACGTGAAAAACGGACGCGAAGAGCTGGCTTATGATATTCCCAACGTGCCTGCTCATGCCCTGAGGAATCTGGACAAAACAGGTATCGTCCGAGTGGGTTCTGTGATCCATGCCGGCGATATCATCGTGGGTAAAGTGACGCCCAAGAGCATCGAGATCGATCCTTCTCCAGAAGAAAATCTCATGCGCGCCCTGTTTGGCGATCGGGCTGGAGATTTTACCAATAGCTCGCTCAAAGCCAAGCCCGGTATGGAAGGCGTGGTGATCGACGTCAAAGTGTTTTCCCGCCTTGAAGATGGCGTGGATATGGACGACGAAAACGACGACAAAATCAAGATGCTCAAGGACGAGCTGAATCTGCGTCGCAAGAAAGTAGAAGAATTCAAAGAAGAAAAGCTCTCCGCCATCCTTTTGGGACAAAAGGCCAAAACCATTTGGGATGAAAAGACCAATGCCTATTTCATCGCCCCCGGCAAGAAGATCAACAAAGATGATCTGGCCAGAATCAACTTCAAAAAGCTGGATCTGGACGTCGAGATGGTGGAAGACAGCTCTATAAATAATATGATTTATCAGGATATCTCGCTGAAGATCAAGCAATCCCTGGAACAAAGCGAGAACATATACAAGAAATCCCGCGAACGTATCAAGCACGGAGACGAGCTGCAATACGGTGTACGCAAGATGGTCAAGGTTTATGTGGCCAAAAAGCGTAAGATCGAAGTGGGAGACAAAATGGCCGGTCGTCACGGAAACAAGGGTGTGATCTCCATCATAGCCCCCATCGAAGATATGCCCTTTATGGAAGACGGTACCCCTGTGGATATCGTTCTCAACCCCTTGGGCGTGCCTTCCCGTATGAATATCGGTCAGATCATGGAGACTCACCTTGGCTTGGCGGCAAAGGCTCTCGGTTTTGATGCCGAGACCCCCATCTTTGATGGCGCCAGCAATGAAGACATCCGCGAAGAGCTCAAAGCTGCCGGATATGCCGAAGATGGCAAAATGGTGCTTTATGATGGCAAGACAGGCAGCCCCTTCAAAGAAAGGGTCACAGTGGGGATCATCTATATGATGAAGCTGAACCACTTGGTAGCAGATAAGATGCATGCCCGCTCCACGGGACCTTATTCCTTGATCACGCAGCAGCCCTTGGGTGGTAAAGCCCAACACGGTGGCCAGCGTCTGGGAGAGATGGAAGTCTGGGCTCTGGAAGCCTATGGCGCCGCTCATGTGCTGGAAGAAATGCTGACCATCAAGAGCGATGACGTAGATGGCAGAAACAACGCCTTCAAAGCCATTACCCGCGGAGAAAATCCGCCTGCGCCTGGAGTGCCGGAATCCTTTAATGTATTGGTGAGTGAACTCAAATCTCTCGGCTTTGACATTGAATTTGTCAAAGACGAGGAAGGCAAATAAGGGGAGACAGGATGAAAGAAACAAGACGTGAACAAAGACCCGTTGAATACGATGCAGTCCGCATTAAGATAGCTTCTCCGGAAACTATCATGAACGTGTGGTCTCATGGTGAGGTCACAAAACCTGACACCCTGAATTATCGCACCTTAAAACCCGAAAAAGATGGCCTGTTCTGCGAACGCATCTTCGGTCCCGAACGGGATTACGAATGCGCTTGCGGCAAATATAAAAAGAAACGCTTCCAAAATACTATTTGCGACCGCTGTAATGTATTGGTTACCACCAGTCGCGTACGGCGTACCCGGATGGGACACATCGCACTGGCTGTGCCTATTGCGCACATCTGGTTTGTAAAATCCGCCCCTTCCAAGATCGGTACTTTGCTGGATATGACTATCAAAGACCTGGAACGCGTGCTCTATTACGAATCCTTTATCGTGATCGATCCCGGCGATAGTCCTTATGAAAAGATGGAACTATTGGAAGTGGACGAGTATTACGAGATCAAAGATAAGGTCGGCGAAAACTTCATAGCCCTGATGGGTGCAGAAGCTGTAAGAGACTTACTGGAACGCATCAATCTCAAAAACGAAGCGCTGGACCTCAGAACCCGGCTCAAATTCGAAGAGTCCGCCCTCAGAAAGCAGAAGCTGATCAACAAACTCAAGATCGTGGACGCCTTCATCAAAAGCGGAAATCAACCTTCCCACATGATCATGGAAGCCCTGCCTGTGCTGCCTCCCACCCTGCGTCCTTTAGTGCCGCTGGAAGGGGGAAGATTCGCCACTGCAGACTTCAACGATCTCTACCGCCGTGTGATTACCAGAAACAATCGCCTCAAGACCTTACTGGAAATCCGCGCTCCCGAAGTGATCCTACGCAATGAAAAGCGCATGCTCCAGGAAGCTGTGGACGCTCTGATCGACAATAGCCGCAAAGCCCGCCCTGTGCGTGGTCGTGGCAATCGTCCTCTGAAATCCCTCACTGACCAATTGAAGGGAAAACAGGGCAGATTCCGGCAGAACCTTTTGGGCAAACGCGTGGACTATTCCGGGCGTAGCGTGATCACAGTGGGCCCCGAGCTCAAGCTTTATCAGTGTGGCCTGCCCAAAGATATGGCAGTGGAACTCTTTAAGCCTTACCTCATCGAACGTCTGCAGAAGATGGGCGAAGTGGATAAGGTAAAGAATGCCAAGAAACTCATCGAGAAAAAGCAACCTGAAATCTGGAGTATTCTGGAAGACGTAATCAAGGATTACCCCGTCTTGCTGAACCGCGCCCCCACCCTGCACCGTCTTGGTATCCAGGCTTTTATGCCTGTGCTGACAGATGATAAGGCCATCCAGCTTCACCCCATGGTCTGCGTGCCTTTTAATGCGGACTTTGATGGAGACCAGATGGGCGTGTATGTCCCGCTTTCCATGGAAGCTCAGATCGAAGCCAGAGTGCTCATGCTGTCCACCAGGAATCTACTCCTCCCTGCCAATGGCAGACTGGCAATGGCCGCAAACCAGGACATCGTCTTGGGCTGCTACTACCTTACCATGGTAGAAACGGAGCCTGGTGAAGATATCCAGAAGATGCGCCATTTCTTTGGCCCCGATGAAGTAATCGCCGCTTATGAAAACGATGAACAATTGTGCAGCGTGAAAGGCGACACCGTAATCGAGCGTAGTCTGGATCTGCATACCTGGATCAGGGTCAAGATAGAAGGCGAATTCATGGTTACCACTGTAGGCCGCGTGATCTTTAATCAAATCATCCCTTCCGAAGTGGGATTCCAGAATGTCACTTATGACAAGGGCAAGATCAACGATCTGGCCATGCTCTGCTATGATGCTGTGGGCCAATGGCGCACCGCTATATTCCTGGACGAGCTCAAAGAGATCGGTTTCCGCTATGCCACCAGAGCCGGAGTCACCTTCAGCTTTGACGATATCATCGTGCCCAAGCGCAAAGACGAAATTATTGATGAATCTGAAAAAGATGTGGCGAAGATCTGGGATATGCACCAAAAAGGTGGAATCACAGAAGACGAACGTATGGGACGCGTGGTGGATACTTGGAAGAAGACTACTGTGCGCGTGACCGACGAGATGATGGAAGAGCTTTCCCAATCTCGTAATGGCCTGAATTCGATTTACATGATGTTCAAATCCGGCGCTCGCGGCTCCAAAGACCAGATCAAACAGCTCGGTGGAATGCGTGGTCTGATGGACAAGCCTTCCAAGATCGGTGCCACCGGTGGTGCTGATGTGATCGAAACCCCGATTAAATCTAACTTTAAACAAGGCCTTACCGTGCTGGAATACTTTGTATCCACTCACGGTGCCCGTAAGGGTCTGGCCGATACAGCACTAAAAACTGCTGATGCCGGATACCTCACCCGCCGCTTGGTGGACGTGGCTCAAAATGCCATTATCGTGATGGACGATTGCGGAACCAACCGCGGCGTGAACATGACAGTCCTCAAAGAAGGCAATGAAGTAGTGCAGACCCTGGCCGAAAGGATACAAGGGCGTTATGCTGCGGAAGACATCGTAGATCCAGTGACCGGAAAGGTCTTGGTTCTGGCCGGTGAAGAAATCAGCAACAAGATGGCGCGCATGCTTCAAAACCACGGACTCATCTCTGTCTACGTGCGCAGCACACTGACCTGCGAATCAGAGCGTGGCCTGTGCTCCAAATGCTATGGCCGCAATCTCGGCACCCTGAAGCCTGTGCAAATGGGCGACCCCGTGGGCGTGATCGCAGCTCAGAGCATCGGTGAACCCGGTACCCAGCTCACCCTGCGTACCTTCCACA
>JAJBAY010000072.1 GCA_020532515.1 Candidatus Cloacimonadota bacterium
TTCCTGCAAAGAAGGCTAAAAGGGTGTACCAATGCCCCGCTTTGTCTCCATAAAACGCAGTCAGCGATGTCCGCGCTTTGGGAAATATCTCCACAAAGCTCACGTAGATCATCACTCCAGCGGAGAGGCCTAAGGCAGAGGAAAGGAACTTGGGATTGAACTTCTTGGATAAAAAAGCCAGCAGGGATCCGATCCCCGTGGACAGTCCGGCAAACAGGGTTAAGGCAAAGGCAAATAGTACATCGTTTGTGAACATATCAGCGTACCTTATAGCCCGCTGAACGAGCCATGATAGGCAAGTAAGGCAAAAAGTACATCATTTGTGAACATGATCAACGTACCTTCAGGAGCTTCCCACTTTGCTGCGTGCCTTTGAGGCGATAAAGGTAAAGCCCATTGGGTAGGTTTTCTGCTTTCCAGTTAATGCTGTTCACGCCTATTTGGAGATTTTGCAGGGGCACTTCCTGCAGCTTTTGACCTTTGATATTATAGATTTCCAGCGCTGAACTGAGGCCGGATTTGTGGCTGGTGAGCTCAAAGTTTACTTCGCTTACGAAGGGATTGGGATAGCTGCTGCCCAGTGTGATGAGGGCGGGTGAGGCCAGAGGATCGTTATTGCTAATCGGGCCTAAAGTGTAAGTAAAGGGAATCTTGTATATTCCGGTTTGCGGGGATTCCACCACAAGATTAAATACCGCAGTGCCATCACCAGAGGCATCGATATTCAAATGAAAGGGTTTTGCTTCGCCAGCGGCATAGCTAAAAGGAATATCCATGAAGCCGGGATAGCAACCGCCATCTTCATCACAGTAATTCAAATACCAGTTTTCGGGCGCGGAAATAGTTTCAATACGCATGGTTACGTCATTTGCATTCCCCATATTGTAAATCAAAAAGCTTGGGGATAGATAGAGGCCGGGGGTTGCATTTTGAATATCATGATCAAATGAAACGGCAGCCCGGATATAGTGCTGAGGCAGAGGCAGGGTGCTTACCCCTTGCAAGATGCTGTGACTGGGCAATTGCACAAAGGCAAAGGCCCAAAGATTGGCTGTATTCCAAGTGGGATCGATGCTGAAGCTGGCTTGGCTGAGCACTTGGCTTCCCGCTCCACTGAGCAGGATGGGCTGTGTCTCCACGCTGCGCACAATGTGGGTGAGCTCGGTGGTGATATCATCTTCCACGAGATAAAAAACCAGGTCGGCATCATCCAGGGCAAAAGTATCATGGACCATTTGTGTGAGCACAGAGAAGGCTCCGCTGGATACATTAAAGCCTTGCACAGTCATCTTGAGCGGAGAGCCCAGGTAACGGAAATTGCTGAGGGCATCCAGGTAATCAAGGCCATAGATGGTATCATCCGAGGCGCCATCGACTCTGACCTTGCCATTGAAGATCACAGCCGGCAGGCCCATCACTGTATAGTAATCAAAACGGGAATCCACCTGAGCATTTGAATATTCCCCGCTTTCAGTAAGCAGACGGCTGATGATGACCTCGCCAGGGGAAAGTTCGCTCTGCATGGCATCCAGGCCCTGCAGCGCATATTCACAAGCTCCACACCAGCTGGCGCCAAAATTCTCGATGACGGTGGTGGTGGGATAATAAATAGGATCAGCAGCCAGAAAAGCTACGCTGATGAGCATAATAATAATCGTGATGTACTTCATGTTATCCTCCTAAAATCTGGTGTTGAGTTCAGCTCTAAGACCTTCAAAAGGTGCCATATAGCGGCAGACGCCATTGCGGCAGACTTTACCTCCGGCTTCCTTGCCGGCAAAGATCAAGAGATCACTGTGGCTGAAAATGGGGTATTTAAGCTCGATATTCGGCATGTAGCGGCTATCCGCCATGGCAGAAAAGTCTTCCCAACTGCTCTGCAGCCCCAGGGAAACGGACAATTTACCAAGGCTGAAATCGCCTTGAACCAAGGGCTCGTAGTGGCTACTCTCAGTTTGATTCTTCTGCTTCTCGATTGTTTTGAACTCAGCTTTGATTTGAAGCGGAATCCCCATCAGGCTGAAGCCGGTGGAGATTGCGGGATAATACTCTTTTTGCCAGGTGTGGGCAGCTTCATCTATCTTCTCAATGTGAGAGTAAGAGAGCTGGTATTGATCCAGACCATGATTCAGATCCACCGCCAGGTAGAGATCGTTCATCTTTCTATCTTTGGCGCTGTCCCAGGCTTCGGCGTAATCTGCTGTGAATACTATGCTTTCACCAAAGTTGTAAAGCGCCCGGGCCTGCCAGCCTTCTTCGTCCAAGCCGCTGGCCAAAGCATCTGACAAAGTCTCCCCATGATAGTTCGCCAAGGGTATGTCTTGCAAACGGTAACTAAAGTCATCGTAATTCTTGTAAGCAGCGCCCATTTGCAGATTACCTAACATATAGTCCGCATTCAGATAAAGAGCGGAACCCGCTATGGCAGAGGAGCCTTGCAAACGGTATTGGTCACTATAGGCATATTCTGCATAGGAATCGAAATTGCCCTGGGTAAAGAGCAGTCTGCCGGCATATACATCCCGGAAACTGTATTTACTAAAAGCACCCAGATTGCGAAATGCCAAAGCCGATGCACCCAGTCTGAGGCCAGGCCAGAGAGGGTACTGCGCATCCGCTCCATAAGCCAGATCGTAGCGCCCCTTGTAGCTTTCGCTTTCCAGAGCACCATAGATGGCTTTGAATTGTAATTGCTCGTCATAGCGTAGCAGGAAGCTATCCAGACGGTGGTCTTCGTCAAATTCAAGGTCCTTGTAGCTGCGGAAGGTGATCCCCTGCCCAAAGCTCTCCTGAGTGGTACCCACGTGAATATCGAAGGCATCTTTGCGATATCCGGCATAGAGCTCTTTCCAGGCTACCAAGAGGCGGTTTGGGTCCAGCTCTGGCAGCAGTTCGCTTTCCTGATTGCTGTATTTGGGCAATTCACTGATGAATTTCATCCCAAAGCTAAAATCGCGATAACTGAGATTGAAACCAAAGCTGTCTTTAAAATAGGCGTTGAGCGAATCTTGCACTGTACGATAGACAAACTCAGCTTCATTGAGGCCATTGATCTGGAGTGTGTTTTGCGCTCCGAGGCTGAGGCATAGCGCTATAAACAGCAGCAGGATGAATCCTCTTTTCATTACTCTTCCTTAGCTTCCTCTTCACAAGTGCATTCGTGATCGGGATCTTCCCCGCAAGGCTCTTTTTTACCCTTACACAGCAGATGCTTGATCGTGTTTTCATAGAGTACTTGATTGCCGGGTTCAAAGCCAACGTGGGAAAAGACAATCTCACCTGTTTTATTCAGGATGAAGCTATGGGGAGGAGTTCCCACATTCAGGCGCTTGGCCAGAGACTTTTCGGGATCAAAGAGAGTGAGGAATTTGTAGTCCTTGCTTTTTAGATAGTTTTTGGCGCGCATCTGAGCTTTGGGGGCATCGATAGAGATCAGCACCACGGTGAGATCTGGGTATTTCTCAGCCAGCTCATGCAGATAGGGCATCGCCACTTTGCAAGGATTGCAGTAATCTGCCCAAAAATCAATTAGGATGGGGCCTTTCCCCAAAAGGGATTCCAAGGTTACGGTTTTGCCGTTCATGTCACTAAGGCGGAAATCCGGCATCGCGTCTGCAAAGAGCAGGCCGAGTGCCAGGATCAGGGTCAGGATCAAAACTAATCTTTTCATAATGTTCTCCGTTTATTTTCTAAGCGAGATCGGATATACGATCCCGCCATATATTGTGCTGCTATTAGCAAAACTGCTGGGTTTATGCTGGGCAAAAACTATTAGTTTGAAGTTTTGGGGAAGCGGATCCACCGCACTTACCGCTATGGGGATAGCTTCACCAATATCTATATCTGCCAGGCTCATACTGCTCTTGCCCCGCACCACATTGTGCAAGGGCTGTCCTTGAGCGTTTTGATATTCCACTTCATCGGTGATGATCACGGCAGAAAGCACCAGATCCGACTTCTGAAGCTCCATCAAAAGACTCAGATCTACATTGGCGCTCACCTCATTTCCGTTGACATTCACATCCCTAAGGCTGTAATAGATGGGCACATCCACCTGCACCAGATTATCCACGATAGCCTGATATTGCGAGAGTGAGGCGGCATTGCTCTGTCCCACCTTTTCCATGCCCTGAAACACGGCCACCGGAGCAGAATAGGCGCCGTAATAGGCAGCGGTTTGATCGCCCGGCACAAGCAGCGGCGGGGCGATATGATGCTCCAGATAAATGAAGTTTTCCGGATACTGATTCTGCAATTGCTGCAGCTTGGCTTCGGCAGGAGGGCAATTGGGACAAGTGCTGAAGGTAAAGTACTCGGCGATCACCAATTGCTTGGCAATATCCGGCACACAAGCCTGATTGCCATAAAGCAACCACTGCGTATCCACTTTTACGAGCTTTTCACCCATAAAGAGACTGTCTGCCAATACTTCTTTTGTATTGAGGGCAGAGATGGTTAAGCGCCAGTTTGCTTGGGCGTTGTGCTCATCTGTCAGACTGTAGCTGACTTCGCTGACTGTATAGCTAACTCCACTGTTGTCACTCAAAAAGCTTTGAATCCAGGTCAGGCGTTCGCTCTTATTTACACCATTGTGCAGATAATCCTCTTTATAGAAGCCACTTACAGCGCTGATATCGGTAGCCGTGATGCTGGCAAAGGCATCTTGGAGGGGGCTGAAAAACAGGGTATTCAGATCAGTTGCTGGCGCGGTGCTGAACTTGTGCTCAAAGCGATCACAGGAAACCAGCAGCAGGGACACCAGGATCAGGGCAATACTCAGGTATTTCATCGGACAGCTCCCGCGGCTGGCACCTTGTCCAAGGCCTCACGGATCATCTTTTTACCCAGCAATTCCGGGAAGAGGGTAGGCTCCTCACCGGGTATGTAAAGCGCATTAAAAGGCACGCCCATGCGCTCATGCCGGGTAATCCACTCCAAGAGCACGGGATCGTTTTTGGTGAAATCTCCGCGCAGCAACACTACGCCTTTGGCCTTAAATTCTGCCATAATATCATCTGTAAACAGCACTGTTTTCTCATTGGCCATGCAGTTTTTGCACCAGGCCGCGCCGATATCCAAAAAGACGCTCTTGCCTTCGGCGAGCAGCTTGGCATGTAACTCCGGTGTAAACACATACCAGCCTGCTGGGGCATGGGTGTCCGCCACCATTTCTGTGCCGATGGGAGCTACGGTTTCTGTCGCCAGATGTTCTTCTCTGATAGGCAGATAGCTATATACCGCAAAAGCGATCAGCAAGATGGGCAGGATGGTGAAGATCCACTGCGTGGCTTTGCTATTTTCATAGCGGACAAAGCGTCCATAGAGCCAGGTGGCAAAGCCCAAGACCAGCATAAAGAAGAGCACATTCATAAAGTAGGCGCCGCTGGTGAGCAGAAGAGTGGTTTTCAGCATGGTATAGACCAGATACAAGAGCACAAAGCCCATCAGTTCTTTGAAGAGCACCATCCAGTCGCCTGGTTTCGGAATGATCTTCAGTGCTTTGGGGAAGAATCCGATCAGGATAAAGGGGAAGGCAAAGCCCAGGCCGATCAAGAGGAAAAAGACCATGATCAGGCTGGAAGGTAGCTTCATGGCAAAGGGCAAGGCTGCGCCCAGAAAGGGTCCTGTGCAGGAAATCGCCATCAAAAAGGCGAAGATGCCACCAAAGAAAGAGCCGCTATAGCCGCCTTTGGTGCTGGCTTTATTGGCCGTATTCATGCCCGGAGCGGTGATCTCAAAGATGCCCAAAAGCGAGAGGGCAAAGACAAAGACGATCGCCATCAGACCGATTTGAAAATAGGGATTCTGGTTCTGCGTGCCCCAGCCGGCAGATTGTCCTGCAGCCTGGATGCCGATGAAGACCCCCGCCAGAATGCCAAAGGAGATCAGCACTCCCAAGGTGTAAACCATCACATGGCGGAAGACCTTGCTGCGGTCTTTTTGGGCTTGATTGATGATGGCCATGATGCGGATGGGCAAAATGGGTAAGACACAGGGCGTGATATTCAAAATCAAGCCGCCCAGAAAGGCAAAGATGAGGTATTTGAAGACTTCCCGCCAGGGGCTGGGCTGCTCCATAGGAGCTTCTTCGCCGGGGATATTCCGGGCCGATTCAGCTTCTATTGCTACAGCTTCAGGTGCTTCGTCCGCAGGCTCTGTAGCGCTGCTCTCTGCAAGCTGAGCGATGGAGATAGGCCCTTCTTGATGCTGAGCTGCCGCAAGGGGCTCCAGGATCTCAAAGCTGAGTGTGCCCTCTTTATCCTCCGGAGGATCGCACATACCGCTCTCGTAACAGAGGTTATAGCTCATCAGAGCGGTGATGCTCTTCTTTCCAGCATTGGCCTTTCCTTTCACGGTAAAAGGCAGCGTAAGAGTAACTTTGGGGTAATACAGCCACTCATGTTCTGAGATAACTTTGCTGGGCTTGGGCAGGCTGCCAGCGCCAAACTCAAGATCGGGATGTGCCGCCTCAAGATAAAAATAGGCTGGATCGGCTGGATCCACACTTTGCTTTCGGTCCGCAGGAATCACCAGGGTGGCGCGGATTTCTCCTTTATCGCCAGGCCTTAATGCTGGTTTTGAGATGCTGAAAGTAACCGTTTGAGCCACCAGACTCAAAGTGCTAAGCAACAGGATCAGGATCAGTGCTCCTCTTTTTAGGCGCATGCATACCTCCACAGTATTATCTGTTTTCTATCAAATAACTTAATGCATAAGCTGTTCCACAGCAAAGAATTTTTACTGTCTCTATATATATTGAAGCGGCATGGCCCTGGACAAATATGAATCTTTAGTGACTTTAGCATAAAGACGAAGGATGATAACTTATAGTTCAGCTAGTTTTCGGCTTGACAAGAAGAGAATAAAATGGAATATGGATCTTATGCAAAGTTAATGAACCAAAAAGTAAAAGAATAGGGAGAGAAAATGAGTATGCCTGAAAAGGATTACTTAAACATAAAACAGGCCAGTGATTGGGCAACTCAAAGATTGGGTAGGAAGGTAAGTACTTCCAATATCTCTTATTTGCTGCAATATGGCAGAATCAGGAAATACGCAGACAATGGCCAAAGCGTTGTATCCAAAGAAGAACTATCGGCGTATTACGACAGCATCAAAGGCGATAAAAAACCCGAATGGACTCGACAGTTGGGAGATGATCTGAACTGGGAGCTCTCTTTTGATAAGTACACAGAATCAGAAACCACAAAGCATGTTCATCGATTTCATCCTTACAAAGGCAAGTTTATTCCCCAATTGGTTGAATATTTCCTTGATACACACCTCGACAAATACAAGCGTGAAGTGTTTTTCCAACCTGGAGATATCGTCTTAGATCCTTTTTCTGGTAGTGGAACGACCTTAGTGCAGGCGAATGAATTAGCCTTGCATGCAGTAGGCATAGATGTTTCAGCATTTAACGTTCAGATAGCCAGCTCCAAGATCATGAACTATGATCTGGATAGCTTAAATCATGAGATAACGAAGCTTACCAAATCCTTGAATAACTTTCTGATGGGATCAAAGGTCTTTGATTTTGAGCGAGAATTGCTATACGAATTGAAGAGCTTTAATCAGGAATATTTCCCTGTACCTGATTTTAAATACAAGCTAAGACACAATCTGATTGACGAAAAGAGCTATACTTTAGACAAAGAAAATAAGTTTCTTCCCACCTATCATGCTCTGGTAGAGAAATACAGCATAAAGCTATTACAAGACAAATCCGATACTTTCCTGGACAAATGGTTCACCCTGCAAATCCGAGAAGAATTAGAATTTATGTTCCAAGAGATTAGAAGAATTCCGGATATAAAGATTAGAAAGCTGGCAAGCATTATCTTGAGCAGAACCATGCGAAGTTGTAGAGCTACTACACATTCTGATCTAGCTACCTTGATTGACCCGGTTACTGCAACTTATTATTGCACAAAACATGGCAAAATCTGCAAACCCCTTTTTTCGATCCTCAAATGGTGGGAATCATATTCGAGAGATACGATCAATAGGGTCAAGATCCTATCCAAACTGCGCACTGACACCCAACAGGTCTGCATTACAGGAGATAGCCGAAAAGTCGATATCTATGAAAAAGTGCGCGCGGTGAATTCAGACTTCGCAGAAAAGATTAAGCAGCAAAAGATTAAAGGCATATTCTCGTCCCCTCCTTATGTAGGCTTGATAGATTATCATGAGCAACATGCCTATGCCTATGACCTTTTCGGCTTTGAAAGACATGATGAACTTGAGATAGGCCCTCTCTATAGGGGGCAGGGGATACAGGCCAGAGAAAGCTATAGTGAGGGAATTTCGCAAGTCCTCTTGAATTGTAAGAGATTTTTGGCAGATGATTACAATGTGTTCTTGGTAGCCAATGACAAGTATAATATGTATCCTAACATAGCGGAAAAAGCTGGCATGAGGATAGTAAATCAATATAAAAGGCCTGTCTTGAATCGCACAGAAAAAGACAAGGCAGCTTATTCTGAGATCATTTTTCACTTAAAAGACAATGGAGAAAAGCCATGAAGTTTCCAGAAAAAATAGAGCAGAAGATTTCAGAGATCGTTATTGATATCCTTTTCAAAAGGTTCGAATCCTTTCCAGAAGACTCAGACAAAAACCGCAATGCTCCGTTTCATGAGTCATTTTTACAAGCTTTCAGTGATAAGTTGGAAGACATTCAAACAAGCTCATCGGCATTGATAAGCTTGAGCAGTTGGCTACATGGACTTAATACCTCCTTGGGCCAAACTTTTTTTGAGAAAGTAGCTCATGCGATTAGTTGTGGTGAAAAAAGAGAATTCACTGCTTCCCGCCATAGCCTCTTGCATATAACTCAAGCACAAAAGCTTGCGATATATGAGATTATGACCGATCTTTCAAATTCGAACTCACTACCAAATCTGGCAAGAGAACTGGAAGCTATTCCAGAAAAAGGTGAGGGAGAAATGACTGAGATATCGGGATTTTGTGCGGATGTATTTTGTGAAACAGCCGATAGCATTGTAGCCATAGAGCTAAAATCCGTGAAACCTAATTCTGGAGAGATGAAAGGCGAAAAGCAAAAAATTCTGATTGGAAGAACTGCTCTAAAGAACAAATATCCCAATAAATCGGTTGAGTATTATATTGCGTTTCCCTTTGATCCCACTGTTGACACCAGTACAGCTTCCCCTTGCAATTATGATAAATCCCGATTTTTGAGCAACATCGTAAATGGCAATAAATTCTACGATCAGGATGAGGTACTCTTAGCAAGTGAGCTTTGGGATTTCCTTTCAGGGGAGACTGGGACAATGCAGGAAATCTTGGAAATAATAAATTCAATAGCCACACCCAGCTTTATGGACAAGTATAGCGTGATCAATAGCTTCAATGGTAACTATAGCGATGAAATAATAAAGGTTTTAGAAGAATGGCATCTGCATTCTGAACTTGATGTTTCCCACAACTGCACACAAATCAAAGCAATAATAGCTTCCAATAGAATGCTTACAAAAACATATCACCAGAGCATTCTAAGACCAAGCTATAACACAGATAGATATCAGACACTAATTGATCTGATCAAATAGCATCTGATCCAGATTTCCCAACAAACTCAACGATTAAGTCTCAGGCAGCTCCGTCTGCTCTTCCCAAACGATCTCTTCCGGTGCAGCTTCAGGCTCCGGCAGGTTCTCCATTCTGCCCAGCTTCTTCTCGATCTGGCGGCTGCGGTGATGGGCTTTGTCCAGTTCCCGTCCCACCCCATCGATCTTTTTGCGGGTATTGTCCAGGACCTCGCCAAAGAGGCCAAAGTCTTTTTTCACTGCGGCCAGAACCCGCCAGACTTCGCTGCTCTTCTTTTGGATGGCCAGGGTCTTGAAGCCCACTTGCAAGCTGTTCAAAAGCGCTGCCGCGGTGGTGGGTCCACAGAGGATTACACCGTATTCCCGCATGATGAGTTCAAAGAGTCCGGAGATCCTGAGCACCTCGGCATACAGGCTTTCAAAGGGTAAGAACAGAATGGCAAAATCTGTGGTGACAGGAGGATTCAGGTACTTGTCGCGGATATCGCGCGCGCTACTTTTCACACGGTTTGCGATCGCCTTTTGAGAGGCGATAATAGCAGCGCGGTCTCCGCTTTCGAAGGCATCCACAAGCTTGTGATAGTCCTCAATGGGGAATTTGGCATCGATGGGCAGATAGACTCTGGAATCCGTGTCGTCCCTGCCGGGCAGTACCACGGCAAATTCCACCACTTCATCTCGGCGGGGATTGGGCTTAAAGTTTTTCACATATTGATCCCCAGTAAGAATCTCATCCAGCAGGTTTTCCAATTGCAGTTCGCCCAAAATGCCACGGGGCTTCACGCCTTCCAGCGCTTTTTTGAGGCCGCCCACATCTGAGGCCAGAGAGCGCATTTCACCCAGGCCTTTGTGCACCTCTTCGAGGCGTTGACTCACCTGATTGAAGGATTCGCCCAAGCGTTTTTCGAGGGTGGCATGCAGCTTTTCATCCACGGTCTTGCGCATCTCTTCCAGCTTGCTTTCGTTGCTGCTGCGGATCTCTCCCAGTTTTTCTTCGATACTCTTTTTGAGCTTTTCCGTTTGTTCAGAGCTGCCGGTGGTGAGCTCCGTGAGCTTGCGGGCAAGGCTTTCGGAGAGGTCGCCCAAAGCTTTTGTGAGCTCCTGCCGGTTCAGAGCAGAATCCGTATTCATCTGTTTATTAAGGGTATGTAAGGTGCTCGTGAGTTCGATTCTGGTCTCGCTGGCTTGCTTGAATTGAGATTCAGAGCCATCTTTCAGAGCCCGGCTGAGTTCCTCACGATTGATTTTGTTTTGGTTCAGAACTTCAGCCCGGAGGCTATTTACTTCATCCTTGATGGTGCGGGAGAGCATTTCCAGCTCGGATTTGAGCCTGTAAAGCTCGTTTGAATTGCCTTCAGGCCTGCGTCTGAACAGCAGCACCAGAAGCAGCAGGGTGATGATAATGAGCAGGGCTATGAAGATTGTTTCCATGTGGGTTTCCTTGCAATTGTCTTAGCTTAAATTCGGTTGATACCCTATAATTCTTCGATGATATTAAAGAGAGCTCCCA
>JAJBAY010000073.1 GCA_020532515.1 Candidatus Cloacimonadota bacterium
CCTTGTCAAACGGACTCAGCCGTCCCCTGGCAGGCTTTATCAGCGATAGGATCGGCATCCTGAAAGTTATGCTGGTGGTTTTTGCCTTGCAAGCCCTGGTGTTTCTGGCTTTCCCCTTTTATGTGCTGAGCTTTTCCACTTTGCTGATTGCGGCCGTAATCGTGGGCTTGGGGCTGGGAACCGCTCTATCCCTGTATCCCGTGCTCACCTCAGAGTGCTTTGGAGTGGAACATCTGGGGGTGAATTATGGGCTGGTGTTTTCGGCCTATGGCTTTGGTGCCATTGCCATTCAGGGTGGGAGCTGGGTGCGTGATATCACGGGAACCTACACTGTCCCGCTGCTTTTGGCAGGCCTGTTATCCACCCTCAGTACCCTGCTCGTTTTCTACATGAAACGCCGTCATAAAATAAGCTAAATCCTCTTGTTCCTCTTGCCCGCAAAGATTTCTCACTTTGGACGAAGCTCTGTCATTCACAGAGATTCATAGCCTAGCCAGTATTTCTAAGGATTTAAAAAGCAGAATCCTTACTACCAGAATCTTCCACAGCCCCCATCACACTATCAGCGATGTGGCTGTAAAGGGCGGAAGCGCTGAGTACACTATCTCGGCATCAAATACAGAAAGTAATTCTCTGGATTGATGAAATCGAATATTGCCTCAGGATAGGCGTTTCTGAAGGCTCTGCTCACCTGCTTCTTTTTGGGATTCCATTTAATCTCATAAGCCGTGATTTGAGCATTTTCAATCTCCAGATAATCAACTTCAGCGGCGGTTCTGGAGCGCCAAAAGTGGGCTTGACCCAGCAATTTGTGATTGTCACGGTGCTTGGCAAGCTCTGAGACCACGTAGTTTTCCCACAATTTACCGATATCGTCTCGCAGGTCAATAGGCCTAAAATCCGAGAGTAGGCTATTGCGGATGCCATTGTCCCAAAAGTAGATCTTGCGCGAGCGCTTGATCTCATTGCGTTGATTAGTGCTGAAATTTGGCAAACGGAAGATGATAAAGGCGCGCTCCAAAATCCTGATATAGCGGGCAATGGTTTCTGGATCCGAACTAAGCAATTGGGCCAGTTCATTATAGGAGACTTCAGAGCTGATTTGTAAGGCCAGGGCTTGCAAGAGTTTCTCGATCAATTCCGGTTTGCGGATGTCGTGCAGGGTGAAAATATCTTTGTAGAGATAGTCCGAACCAAGGTTGCTGAGGTTTTCTATTTCCTGACCGGGCTTGGTCACAACCTCCGGATATGAGCCGTAAAGCAGGCGCAGCTTAAGGTTAGCGATTTCAGTGGGCAGGTTTGTGTGCGTGGCCAGTTCCTCAAAGGACAGGGGGTAGAGCTGATATTCCCATTTTCGGCCGGTGAGCGGTTCATTGAGTTTGTCACTCAGCTCAAAAGCGGAAGAGCTGCTGGCCAAGACTTGCACTTCGGGGAAGGTATCCACGATGATCTTGATGGTAAGACCGATATTATCAACTCGTTGCGCTTCATCCAAGAATATCATCCTGCTGGAGCCGATCACGCTTTTCAGCACTGCGGCATTCTGATTTGAGAACAGCCTGCTAATCTCGGTTTCGTCGCAATTGTAAAAATCCGCCTGATCCTGAAATTCCCGATAAATCTTCTTTAATAACGTGGTTTTGCCACTCTGCCGGGGCCCGATGACCACTATTGCTTTGCCCTCAAACAATCGCTGTCTGATACTGTGTTCTATAGTGCGCTTTATCATATTCTTACCTCAAGTGCTAACTTGCTATGATGCTATAATATGTCAAGGAATACCTGCGATTTGCGGATCATAATCGGCAAAAGAGCTGATATATGCCGATTATGATCCGTGAATATCAGCCTTATTGCCGATTAGGAATTTTGGGGCTTGTGCAAAAAGTCTCTCACAGATCACACGGATCGCACGGATAATCAGGGGAAGGGTAAATGAAGGATGCACTTCCGTTAGCTAAAATATCATGCCTACGGCACTCGTTTATAGGGTTTTGAACCAGCATCATGAGACTTTTCTAAGACCTGCGGCCTTACTCGACACGAGACGCAAGCGAATCCAGCAGTCTAATGCGTGCCTTATCACGCCTGATACTTGAACACGCTTTTGATTCATCTTCGACTCGTTAAAAGCAAGTTGATGGCTTCGGTTTCCCAGGGGATCGCAGATGTAGGGGCTTTCGGTGAAAGCCCAAGGGCCCCGCATTATGATCAATGGAGCTTTACCAAACGCCCCTACGATAATTCTACATCATACATTTTAAATTTTACATTACTTCTTCCCCACCGCTGCCACATAAATGACAAACTCCTGAGTGCCA
Source organism: Candidatus Cloacimonadota bacterium (assembly GCA_020532515.1). Classification (GTDB taxonomy): domain Bacteria; phylum Cloacimonadota; class Cloacimonadia; order Cloacimonadales; family Cloacimonadaceae; genus UBA5456. The sequence continues at coordinate 2,322 of JAJBAY010000073.1, forward strand.
TCGATCTTTAGCACATCGTTCAGGGCTTCATCCAAATATGCACCGATCATGCAGGCGCCTGCGCCCACAGCTTCTGCGGCCAGACTGAGGTTTTGTCCCACGTGTCCGGCATCGATATAGATGTAGCGATAGCCGCGTTGCCCATAGCGCCAGGTGGTGCGATAGGGCAGGGCGGTATAGATGAAATTTGCGGCGGCAGTTTGGATCATTTCCTGGCTGAAACAGCCTTCCAGGATCCGGGTCTGCACAGCCGGGCTCTCATCGATGAGGATGAGGCAGTGTTTGATGGGGTGGTAGTAATACAGGCCGGGTTTGAGTCCGGTGACGCGGCGGACATTCACAAAAGTTTCGATGGGATGGCGGGAACCGGCAGAAGGCACATTGCGGAAGGTGATTTCCATGCGTTCGTTTGATCTGAAATCCCTGGACCAGGAGCTGCAGTACAAAAGAAAGGAGAGTTCTTCCAGGCTGAGCGGCTCTTCACTATAGTTTCTGAGGCTGCGGCGCTGTGAGATGGCATCCTGGAGGGAGATCTGGCCAAAATCGAGCTTACCCACGGCCGGTAGGGAGAAGATCTCACCACTGCGCGCTTTGATGGCATCAGGGCGAAGAAGCCCAAGCTCCTGATCGCTTTTTTGGGCATAAACGTTGCTGGTGAGGCGGGCAAAGTCCGTGCCGATGCTTTGGGCCTTGGGGCGTTCGGCCTCGATTTCCTTCAGGATGGGGCGCAGAGTTTCTTCCATGAGCTGGATATCCTCGAGGCTCAGTGCGAGTTCTTTGCCAATTTCTTCATCGCTAGCGCCATGGTTCTTGAGGTAGATGTAGTCAAAAGTTCTGGGGTCCATTATTTTCCTCCTGGATAGATATTTTTAGAGCAGATCGTCACGCTGAGCTTTGGAAAGTCTTTCCACGATGTTCTTTACTTCTTCAGCGCGTTCTTTAGGGCAGACCAGAATGGCATCTGCGGTTTCGATGATGCAGAGGTTCTCTACTCCGATCAGGGCGGTGAATTTACCGCTTTGAACGAAGTTACCCGTGGAATCTATGGTCATGATTTCAGAATTGCTGACATTGCCATCAGCATCGGCAGGACTGATCTCGGCCAGGGCTTTGAAAGAGCCCACATCGCTCCAACCGATATTTACTGGGATCACATAACGCTGTTCAGCTTTTTCCATGATGCCGATATCGATGGGCAGGCGGGGCATTTGCCGGTAAAGCTCAGAAATATCGGTGGATACGCCTTGCTCTTGCCAGATTTTGCCGATTTTGGTGCAGAGCTCGGCAGCTTGGGGCAGATGGGTTTCAAAAGCCCGTGAGATCGCGGCCAGACTCCAGCAAAACATGCCGCTGTTCCAATAAAAACTACCTTGTTTCAGAAAGGATGTGGCGGTCCTCAGATCAGGCTTTTCTTTGAATCTTTGCACTTTGAAAATCCCGGGTTCGACCTTGGTGCCTGCTTCGATATAACCATAGCCGGTGGCTGGATGATCCGGAACGATGCCAAAGGTGATCAGAGCGCCGCTTCGGGACGTCTGCTGCGCTTTTCTGAGGCTGTCCAGAAAGGCATTCGTATCCTTGATCACATGATCTGCCGGTAGCACGATCATGGTGGTATCCGCGCTGTACAGAGGCCTCAAATACTCCAGGCTGAGGGCGATGCAAGGGGCGGTATTCATGCCAAAAGGTTCGATAATGATGTTTTCCTCGGGCAGAGTGGGTAGATGCTCTATAACCAAAGCCACCTGATCGGCAGCGGTGACGATGTAAATGTTTTTCATGGGCATGAGGGGCAAAAGACGGTCCACGGTCAATTGGATCATGGAGCGGGAACCAGCCACCTGTAAAAACTGCTTGGGATGGTCTTTGCGGCTTTGAGGCCAGAATCTGGTTCCGGAGCCTCCGGCCATTATCAGTGCGATCATCTTATCCTCCTTGAGTCGCGATCTAGTCTTGGCTTTGGGTCTTATTGCTCGATAATCTGTGTGTCTTTGGGATAGCTGAAGCTCCAGACTTGGGGAGCAATGGGGCGATTTATTAATATATTACTAAAGCTGTAAGTTACTTTATTGTCAGAGAGATCAGTATAGCTCAGGCTTTGCACGATGCCGGTTTTATTGTCGATCTTGGCTTCCAGGGTCCTCAGCATGGGATCGGATTTTGGCGTGAGCTTTACCCAACTGTACGCTTTATCCTGAGCCGTGATCTTCACCTGGCTTTTGTTCCAATAGAGCTGCAAAAGTTCCAGAGGATTCATTTGGCTGGCCTCTGGCCTGAGGTCGCTGCGGTACAGGGTCTTGGAGCTGCCATCATAGAGTTCGGCCTTGCCCCCCTGGATATACATTCTCTGCACCGAGGGTTTGGCAAAAGTCATCAGCATCCGGCCTCCGGAGAAGTAAAACTTGCCTTCGTAGCTGATCGTGCGATCGATACGGCTAAAGAAATTGACCTGCTTGACTTCGGCCTGAAAGCTGGTCAGGCTGGCATAACGTCCGTCTAATTTCTTGTACAATTCAGCGCTGTTCTGAGCCCAAAGCAGGCCGCAGAACATCAGCATCAGCAGACTAATCTTCTTCACTTAATACTCCAAGTCGGATGAGGTCATCCCGGTTTGCGATTACATCGCGGGATTTACTGCCCAGATGGGGCCCCACGACCTGTGCTTGTTCCAAAAGGTCGATCAATCTGCCAGCTCTGGCATAACCGATCTTAAAATGCCTTTGCAGCATGGAAACCGAAGCGGTGCCAGAGCGCACGATCACCCGCGCTGCTTCAGGGAAAAGCTCGTCATCCCACTCGAAGAAACCTTCACGTTTGTGATCCAATTCCTGCTTCAGGCTAAAATCCTGTTTCGGTTTGGGTTGCAGTGCCAAAAAGTCGTTCACGCGGGCAATTTCCTGATCTGAGACATAGGCGCCATGGATGCGCTCCGAACTGGCTTTGCCCGGAGGCAGAAACAGCATGTCGCCGCTGCCCAAAAGGCGCTCTGCACCTATCATATCCAGGATCACTCGGCTATCCACCCGAGAGGAAACCTGGAAGGCAATGCGCGCGGAAAAGTTTGCTTTGATGATGCCGGTGATCACCTTGATGGAAGGACGCTGCGTGGCCAAAACCAGGTGAATGCCCACGGCGCGCGCCATCTGCGCCAAACGCGTGATGGGCAGCTCGATATCCTTGCCGCTGGTCATGATTAGATCGGCAAATTCGTCCACCAAAATCACGATGTAAGGCAGTTTTTCGATGTCTTTATTACGGATGCATTTTTCATTATAACTCAGTATATCACGGACCTTGACTTCTTGCAAGAGCTCATAGCGCCGCTCCATCTCTTTCACTGCCCAATACATGGTTTCCAGCGCGGTATCCGGATCTGTAACCACATCTCCGATCAGATGAGGCAGATTGGAATATCCGGCCAGTTCCACGCGTTTGGGATCGATCAGGATCAACCGGAGATCGTCCGGAGTGCTGCGCAGGATCAGGCTCATGATGATGGTATTGATACACACGGATTTACCGCTGCCGGTAGCGCCAGCGATCAAAAGGTGGGGCATGCGGCTGAGATCCGCGATGATGGGGCGTCCGGAGATGTCTTTGCCCAGGCCAAAGGCCAGCTTGGACTTGCTATTGTGCATGTCTTCACAGAGCAGTAGATCCTTCAGATAGATCATGTCGCGGGTGAGATTGGGGATTTCGATTCCGATCAAACCGCGTCCGGGAATGGGGGCCTGGATGCGAATGGATTTGGCTTTGATCGCCAGAGCCAGATCATCTGCCAGAGAAGCAAATTTGCTCACCTTCACGCCCTTGGCGGGTTCGAGCTCGTATTGGGTGATGATGGGGCCGATATTCACGTTGCGCACTTCGGCTTCGATGCCAAATTCGGCGAGTTTATTCTTCAAAATGGCGCTGGTTTCCAGGATCTGGGTCTCGATCTCCTTGCGGTCTTTGTCGGACAGCTTGACCGGACTCTCCAAAAAGTCTTCCACAGAGGGCATCTGATAGACGCGAAAATCCTCTTCATCGGCAATCTTGACTTTGGGCTGAGGGGTTTCTTTCACGATCTTGGGCTCGGTGCGCTGAACTATGGGGATATCGCGCTCCACGTGGTCCGAAATACTGGGTTTTGTTTCGCTGGGCTTTGGCTCGGAGGAGATCTCAGTCTTGTCGATGGTCGGAGGAGGACTAAAGGGCTTTTCTTTGCTGGCGACTTCATGTTTTAGCAGTGTAAACCAATGCCGGATGCGGGAAAACTCGAAGATGGCAAGCAGGGAAAGCACCATGCTGCCGATCAGGATAATCATAGCCCCGGTATCCCGGAAAATAGCTGCCAGCAGCCTGTACAAAGCCAGAGGAAGCACACTCTGTGAATAGCTGGGCAATTTGGCTGAAAGCAGGGATTGCAGGAAGAAGAGGGTGATGATCAGCAGATAGCCCTTTTGGCGTGAAGCTGTGAGCTCTGGCTCTACAAAGTATTGGAAAGACACCGCGCCGATGATGATAAAGCCCAGCAGCGAAAGCCAATAGCCAAAGATATAAATAAAGCCATAGCCAAACAGAATGCCAAAGACGCCGATGGGATTCGCCGTATCCGCGCTATGGGAACCGAACCAACTGAAGATATTGCCATTTTCGGCCAGAGTCTGCATATCCTGAGAAATGCTTTTGTAACCCATCAATAAAGAGATGATCACGAGCAGAGAAATCAGAGAGAGACCGGCGCTGATCAGCCTTTTCTGATAGTGGCTGAGGCCGGCTTTCTGCTTTCTGCTTTTCTTGGTGGTTTTTTTCTTTGCGACTGCCATTAGCCTTCCTTATACGCTGAAGCGGATGTTCAGAATGTCACCGTCTTTCACGATGTATTCTTTGCCTTCCAAGCGGAATAGTCCCTTTTCTCTGAGATGCTTTTCGCTGCCATATTCCATGATGGCTTCGTAGCCAAAACACTCTGCACGGATAAAGCCCCGAGCCAGATCGCTGTGGATCTTACCGGCAGCATCGACTGCATTGGTGCCTTTGGAGATGGTCCAGGCGCGCACTTCATCGCTGCCCACGGTGAAAAAGGAGATGAGGCCCAGTAGCTCGTAACAAAGCATGGTGAGGCGGTCATTGATCGAAAGAGTCATGCCCATATCTGCCAAAAACAGCTCGGCATCTTCCTCGCTGAGCGAACTGAGTTCCTGTTCAAACTTGCCGGCGATCACTTCGGCCATAAAGCCGCGCTGACGGATGGCGGAGAGCGTTTCTTCCTGCTTTTTGAACTCGCTTTCGCTGGTATTCAGGAGGACCAGGATGGGCTTTGCGCTGAAGAATTGGAAGCCGCGGACTGCCTTGGCTTCTTCCGGCCCCAGCTCCAGATCGCGGATGCTTTTATTCGCCTGAAGCTGCTCCAGAATGAGGTTGAGTGCTTTTTCTTCGAGTTGGAGAGCGGGCGTCTTGATTCCGCGTTGGTAGCCGTGAAGGATTCTTTCAAGGCGCTTTTCCACCACGAGCATATCTGCCAGGATCATTTCATCTTCAAAGTGGGAGAGCATTTTGAGGGGATCTGCAGCACTATAGAGCTGGTCCAGCTCTTCATCTTTGAAGGCTCGCAGGATCAGCACAAAGGCTTCAGAACCCTTGATTTCAGTGTAAATAGCGGTTTCAGGATTGTCGGATTCGCGCGCAAAGATACCGGGGAAATCGTGAAATTCGATATTGGCATAGATCGTCTTCTTGGGTTTATAAAGCTCGCTGAGGCGAGTGATGCGTTCATCTGTAACTTGCACAAAGCCGATATTGGCTTCACTGGCGGCGGGTAAGTATTTATCCACCTCGTAATCTGCACCGGTAAGGGCATTAAAAATAGTGGTTTTGCCGCTCTTGGGCGGGCCGATAAGGGCTATCTTCATGTTTTATCTCTACTTATCTTCTGGACTGGGGGTTTCTTGATGCTAGCTGTGGGTTCTGCGGCTCTGTACAAAGCTCTGATCTCTAACTCCGAAAGGGGGCGCCATCTGCCTACAGGCAGGTCTTTGATATATAGGGGGCCAAATTGGACGCGTTTGAGGGCCTTGACTTTGGAGCCCACGGCTTCGATCATGAGGCGAATCTGGCGTTTGCGGCCTTCCGAGATCACAACCTTCAGGGTCATGCCGGTTTCACTTTGAGTCTTTACAAAAACTCCGGCGCTTTGGGTGGTCCCGCCTTCAATCAAGACGCCCCGGCGCAGGCTCTCAATTCCGGCACGGGAAAGCTTGGGCTCGATCTCCACCCGATACACCTTTTCCACCTTGTGGCTGGGATGCGTGAGCTGTTTGATCAAAGTTCCGTCATTGCAAAAGAGCAGGAGACCCTCGGTATTCTTATCCAGCCTTCCGGCATAGGGTACATGGGAGTATTCCGCCGGCAAGAGGTCATACACGGTTTTGCGGCTAAATTCATCCTTTTGCGAGACCACATAGCCCATGGGTTTGTTCAAGACCAGGAAGACCTTATTCTCGGCGCTGAGCGCCTTTCCCTGGTAACGCACCTCATCCTGGCTGGGATCGACCTGGCAGGCCAGATCGGTGCAGATGGCACCATTCACGGAGATCTCGCCTCCGGTGATGAGCTCCTCTACCTTACGCCTGCTGCCCAGACCAGAATCTGCCAGAAACCGGTTCAGTCGCACGGTGCTACCAGGCTTCGAGGCTGGTTTGGATGACTGTTTTGAAGATACTTGTAAAGATTTCACTTAGGGCTTCCTCTTTGGTTCCGAATCGAGCGGTGCTGTCATCGGAGACTTTATAGATTTCGGTGATTCTGAGCGCGGTGTTTTCATAAATTACCTCATTCTTGATGAGATCGGTAAAGCTCAGATTAAGCACCATAATCAACTGATAATCCTGTACCTGATTGGCGCTGTCATAGCTATAAATCTTCTCTTCAAAAGAGACGATTTTCCCTTCTAAACTGCAATCTGGATTTTGGGTCACCAATTTTAACCGTCCGTCGTTTCGCACGGATAAAGAGAGCCCATTCAGGGCTTTATCTGCCAACCCAAACTCGGCAGTTTGATTCTCAAACGGCTCCACCCGAACTTTTTTTAAATGCGGGTAAGCATTTGAATAAACTGAGTAGTAGCAGCTACCAAGTAGTGCTAAAATCAGACTCGCTAAAATAAATCTCTTGACCATTATGCCATATCCTAGAAAATCTCGTATCCTTGTCAAGTTAAACCTTGCATCAAGGAGTAAAAATATGAAATTACTGCCTAAACAGGAGGTAAACTGATGGCTAAGAAGTATATTTCAAAAGCCGAAGCTGCCAAGAAACTGAAGGTTTCAGATCGCGTGATCCATGAGATGATCAATAGCAAGATCTTCGAAACCAAGGTTGTCGGTAAAAACGAGAAAATCGACGAAGATTCTCTCAATGAATGGCTCGAAAACCTCAACGAAAATGAAGAAAAGATGCTGGCTTTGAAGCGCGTAATCTGCCACTTTGAAGAATACATGCGTCCAGACAACATTTTCTTGGATTTCCATGCCGAAAACAAGTACGATGCGATCCGCGTCCTCAGTGAAAAAGCCAAGGATCTGAAGCTCGTGCGCGATGCCCGCTGGCTCTATGAAGTGGTGGTGGCACGTGAAGAGCTCATCTCCACGGCTATAGGAAACGGCGTGGCTTTGCTGCATCCGCGGCATCTACACCCTTCCAAGATCAAAGCGCCGTCCATTCTTTTCGGCCGCTCCGATGAAGGGGTGGATTTCGACGCACCGGATAATAAACCGGTGAATATCTTTTTCATGCTGCTCTTGCACAACGATAAGCAGCACCTGTTCTCACTGTCTTATATCTCCAAACTAATCATGAACCCCGAGGTGCTGGAAAGCTTCCTCTCGGCCACCTGTGAAGAAGACATCCACAAAGCCCTCACCGTGACCATGGAAGATAAGAATAAATGAGCAAAGTAAGGATCATTATTGGCAGTAAAAGTGATCTTGAGATCTGCCAGCCGATCAGGAAAGTCCTGGACGATTTTGGGGTGATGTACGATTTTCAGATCAGCAGCGCCCACAGGAGTCCGGAAAAGACCGTGAAGCTGGCTCAAGATGCTGAAGCAGAAGGATATGCGGTTATTATTGCCTGTGCTGGCATGGCTGCGCATCTGCCAGGAGTGATCGCCTCACACACGAGCTTACCCGTAATTGGTGTTCCCATCCAATCCGGAGCTTTGGGTGGGAAAGACGCTTTGTACTCCATCGTGCAAATGCCACCTGGAGTGCCGGTGGCAACAGTGGCCATAAATGGCGTGAAAAACGCTGCTTTGCTGGCGATTCAAATCCTGGCTACGGCTGATGAAACACTAAGGGATAAATTCAAGGAATACAAGCAGAGCTTGAAGGGATAAAGACATATAGAACAGTGTCTTAACTAAGGATTCAGTGCAGATTGTCTGCGTTTATTTCGCATGACAATCTGTGGTGATCAAAATCGTCATTCGAAGAACTGATTGGCATTCCTGCCTTTTTTATGAAAGCCTGATTTTGGTATTATCAGTGCATTTTTCTTCAGCCTTCCCATCCCGAGATTTGCAGTAGCCTTTCCTGCTGTCGATGGCAGTTAAAAGTGCACCAGTTTCGGAAGTTTAGATTGCACCAGTTTGTGTAATAATAAACTTAGCCTTTTGATAGAGATATCAGGAGGTGAAATGAAAGGAGCCGATGTGTACA
>JAJBAY010000074.1 GCA_020532515.1 Candidatus Cloacimonadota bacterium
ATGTCTCTGCCCATCTGGGCGCAAAGCATGCCATGGCTATTTATAATAACGAAGCTGTTCCCAATGATGACTGGATGATTACGCCGGCCTTAAGCCTGGAAGGCTCACCAACCCTAAGTTTCTGGGCCATGTCCTATGGCGGAGGCTATCCGGAAACCTTCAAGGTCTATTATTCCACCACGGATAACACTGCTCCAGATAGCTTTACGCTCCTGGCTACCCAGGCTAATGTACCTACTGCCTGGACGAATTATACTTACGATTTGCCGGCGGCCTGCGCGAATCAACCGGTAGTCTATCTGGCCATCGTGCACGCTTCTGCGGATAAGTTCATGCTCTTTATCGATGACGTATTGGTAAACGACGATCGCATCCCCACGGCTCCCCAATTCGGCAATATCAATGGCTACGTCTATCGCTCTGGAACTACCACACCCGTGGCAGGTGCCCTGGTGACAGCCGGAACCAAGCTCACTTACTCTGATGCCGATGGATACTATGAGCTTAACAATATCCGGGCAGGGACCCATCTGATGAAGGTAAGTGCCACGGATCAATTCTATTTCCCTGCCGTACAAGATGATGTAGTAGTGACAGCAGACAATACCAGCACTCAGAATCTGTATCTTACCTGGGCCGAGATTGCAGTAAATCCTGAAGCCCTGAGTTCCAATCTCGTATTGGGAGAAACTCAGGATATAAACCTGGCGATCAGCAATCCTGGTGGCACAGGCAATCTGGATTACGAGCTACGCTTAACGAGCTCTGTGCGCGCCAGCAGTAGCAATGCCTCCTACCAAAAGGCTCCGTTCAGCTCTGATCTGAGGAGAATCGATTCCTCTTCCATCCGCCCCGCCAACGATCGCGCTGTAGAATGGCTGGGCTACACGGATTTCGACGAAGTTGATACATATTACAACGCAAAAACGACGAATCGCGAAAAAGCCACTAAGTTCAACATTGAAGACTTTGGCATGTGGTCAAATGGAGTTACCATTTCCCGGTTACGCGCCTTGTTCTATAATCCGGGTGGCTCAGAAGCTTGGGGCAGCAGCAATTTCTACTTCAAAATATATGATGCCAGTGGCACAGGAACAGCTCTGTACACATCGCCCACCTACACTGCTATCAGCTTTGAGGTTATGGAAGATGTACTGCCTACGCCTCTGGTGATGACCACCGATTTTTGGGTGTCTGTATGTTGTACCAGCAGTTTTGGCTGGCCTCACTTGGTGGGCTCTTCAGCCAGCAGCGGGCACAGCTACTTTGGTGCGGATTCAGATAGCTGGACTCCCGTAATTGGCACAGACTGGTGCCTTGATGCCTTTATTACCGGTGACAAATGGATCAGCGCCAGCAGTTACAGCGGAACCGTGGCCCCTGGTGAAACCGTGAATACAGCTATGCATTTTGATACGAGCAATCTGACGCTCGGAACCAGGAACGCCTACCTGTATATTTCCAACAATGCCATCAATAACCCTCCCTCTACACAGAATAATCACCTGATGATCCCGATTACCATGAATGTAACGGAACCCTCAGGAGCAGTGGAAGCTCCCCAAAACCTGATCATAGCTAAGGATCCGGGTCTTGTGAGCCTGGCCTGGGACGAAGTGGATAATGCCAACAGCTATCAGGTATATGGTTGTGAGACCCTGGCTGGAACATTTATCCTGGTAGGCAGCGTAACAGATGCGTATATTGAGCTTACCGATGCAGATCTGGCCGCAGTCGGATTGGATAGCCGCGCCTTCTTTTATGTGAAGGCCAATACTGATTCACGCACTGCCCCGCAGGTAAAGCGTAAATAACTTAATAAGAACAATCTATAACACTTGATTAACGCCAGGCTGGTCAGATTTGAGACCGGCCTGGCGTTTTTTGTAGAGTCGGGTTTTGAAGAGTGGCCTGGCATGATATAATTTGGCTCTCTTTCAATACGTGTGGGTAATGCACTCTGCTCAATATCCGTATTCTTGTAAGAATTTTAGCCCACAGTAGCCTCAGGATGCTAGCAAGAGTAGCTTGGTTGTTTTCTTCGAAAGATAGCATTGCCAGCTTTGTTGCAGGAGGCATACAGTAGAGATGCCGTGGAGATAGCAGGAAATAATCCTCTTATCTCCACGTCATCTTGAGCATATACTATGCGCCATGGGCACTGCAAGAAATGACCTCCCCACCAGTATCTGCGAATACTGCAATGCAAAAGCATCCCGCTGATGATTTATCTACAATATCTTAGGGCAGGGCGATCACTCTGAAGAACTTCCTGGCAGGGCTGGCAGTAGTACTGAAAGTAGTAGTATTGCCTGGAAGAGTGCTGCCTACCGGGCTGAAGCCAGCGTAGGGATCGTTTGAGGATTCCACACTGTAGCCGGCGGCGCCGGGGATGGCGTTCCAGCTCAGAGCTACATTGTTGCCAGTACGAACGATAGTTACTAAGGGAGCGGGAATTGGCGCTGAAGCTGAGGATAGTTTGGCCACAAAGATATCTTTTTGTCCGATGCTGGTCAGGGTAGTGCTACCAAAGTTGGTGCTTCCTCCAACGTAAGCTCCATAATAACCAGTTAGATAGACCTGAGAGCAGCCATCCAAGGCTATGCCGGAAGCATAATCAGCATTTGTCCCACCAGCTTTTTCCGCCCAGAGCCAGTTGCCCTCGCTATCCAGCTTAGCCACAAAGATGTCATAATCTCCACTGCCGGTCAGGGTGCTGTTGCCAAAGCTGGCGTTAGCTCCAGCAAGATATCCAAAACAGCCGGTTAGATAGACCTGAGAGGAACTATCCACCGCTATCCCGTAGCCACAATCAACACCTATCCCGCCGGCACCTTTGGCCCAGAGCCAGTTTCCGTCGTTACTTAGTTTGGCTACGAAGATATCTCTTCCTCCACTGCTGGTGAGGGTAGTGGTGCCGAAGGTGGAACTGCTACCAGCATTATTATAGAAATCACCGGTCAGATAGATGTTGGCGGCACTATCCACGGCTATGGCATAGCTCCTATCGGTACTTACCCCACCGGCTTTTTTGGCCCAGAGCCAGTTGCCGCCACTATCCAGTTTGGCCACGAAGATCTCAGCTTCTCCACTGCTAATGAGGGTGGTATTGCCAAAGCTGACATTTGCATAAAATTCACCTGTCAGATAGATGTTGGCAGCACTGTCCACGGCTATGCCCCAGCTCTCATCAACCCCATTTACCCCTCCGGTTCTTCTAGCCCAAAGCCAGTTGCCAGCGTTGTCCAGTTTGGCAATGAAAATGTCACTATTCCCGTTGCAGGGCAGCAAGAAGCTACCGAAGGAGACTGGTCCTGCATAACGACCGGTTAGATAAACATTAGCTTCACTATCCACTGCTATGCTTCTGCCAAAATCAGCACCTGTCCCGCCGGCGCTTTTTGCCCAGAGCCAGTTGCCGGTGCTATCCAGTTTAGCCACAAAGATCTCACTGCTTCCACTGCAGATTAGGGTGCCGTCGCCGAAGTCGGCGCTGCTCCCAGCATGAAGTCCAAAATAACCTGTCAAATAGACATTGCCGGCATTATCCACGGCTATGCCGCTACCATAATCATCGCTATTTGATGCCCCGGCCCTTGTTGTCCAGAGCCAGTTGCCAGCACTATCCAGTTTGGATACAAAGATGTCACGAAATCCGCTGCTGATCAGGGTGCTGTCACCGAAGGTGGCGCTGCCACTAAAACTGCCGGTTGCATAAGTGTTTCCACTGCTATCGCAGGCAATAGATTTTGCTTCATCATCATTTGTCCCGCCCGCTTTTCTGGCCCAGAGCCAATCGGGAGTCTGCGCCGCCAAGCCACTGAGGGTGGCGAGCAGCGTCATACAAATCAAAAGTGCTTTTAGACTTTTCAGCTTTCCTCCTTATAGGAAAAATATCTAAGAGGCGATAATCAAAGGGGCGGGGAAAAATGTCAAGTAGAAAGTCAAGAGTTTAGAAAAAAGATCAGGAGTGGCAAGTGGCTTAGATATTGTGTGATGGGAGACCTGAAGATAGGACTTCCTAAGAACATGATGAACAATGGATTAGGTAGCACATGGATACAAGGATTGTGAGTATTTCAGACTGAAGATTATGCAGCGTTGTGGATATCTCGCGGAAGCAATTAAGCACTCTAATTGAATCTAGTCCGCTTTTGAACATTTACTGTTTTGAGCAATCTTTGAGGCACTCTCCCAGAGAAACATGTTGGCAAAACAACCCTGATCATCGAGAAGGATGAATTAGGAAACAACCTTTATTAGGAGTGACAAAATGAAGAAGCTTATGATAGGCCTCAGCCTGCTTTTGCTGCTATTTATAGGCAACTTATCTGCTCAGGCGACCCGGGAGATATATCTGGCGGAAGATTTCAGCTCTGGCACCTTCCCTCCAGCGGGTTGGAGCATTGATTCAAACGCTGCCAATTGGGGTGCTTATGCTGCAGCCAATGCCGGTGGTTCTGTTCCGGAGCTCAGATTCGCTTGGTCTCCTCGCTTCAATGGCTCCACCTACTTTATTTCCCCTGCCCTCGACACCAGTGGTGAAAGCACGCTGCTGCTGGATTTCAGGCAGTTCGTGGATCACTATCAGAGTGGCTACACTGTGGGACTTGCCACCCGCAGCGCACAAGGAGCCTGGAATACTGCGTGGAGTCTGTCTCCCAGTTCAAACCTTGGCCCAGAACAGAAGACGGTGACTATCAACAATGCGGATGTCGGTGCCACTGATTTCCAGTTCGCGTTTTTCTTCAGCGGAGATACCTATAATATTAACTTTTGGTTTTTGGACAACGTGAAGCTCTATTCACTTTTCCCCTATGATCTTGCGCTCACCGCTTCCACTTTGCCGGTCCACGCGGAGGCCGGAAGCTCTGTCACTCCAGCTTGCACAGTCAAGAATATGGGAATGAACCCGCTTACCGCCATGGTTTCGCTCAATGTATATTGCAATGGTGAATTGGTGGCTCAAAACCCGGATTATTTCATTTCCTACCTTAGCCCTGGCGCCACTCAGACTGCCACCGCACCGGTTTTCACACCAAGCCTGCCCAACAAGCTCTATAGCTTTAATTTCTCTGTGAGTTCGCTGGAGGATGTGGTGGATAATAACCTCTCCGACAATCTTTTGATAGCCCATGTGAACACCTGGGCCGGAGCCAGGCAGATGGTGGTGTTGGAGATCGCAACTGGCGGCTGGTGTCCCTATTGTCCGGGAGCAGCCATTATGGCGGATGATTTTGTGGCGCAAGGATACAACGTGGCTGTGATCGAAAACCACAATGGCGATCCTTATGCGAATGACAGCTCGAATTCACGCAACAATTACTATGGCGTCTCCGGATATCCCACCGGCATCTTTGACGGTGTGTTAAAGCAAACAGGAGGACAGGCTTCCGTTGTTTACCCACCTCTTTATCAGCAGCGTAGCCAGGTGAAAACTCCCTTGAATATCTCTATTTTCGGAGTAGAAGCAGATAGCCCCACAAACTATGATGTCACCATCAGACTGGACAAGTTTGCGCCTATCGCACAGGAAAACCTGGTGCTGCATCTTGTCCTCACGGAATCTGATATTGCCTACAACTGGCAGGGGCAGACCCACCTGAATTTTGTGAACCGGATGATGTATCCCACTTGGCTGGGCACGCCCATCCATCTTGCAAACACCCCCAACGGACGAATAGACTATGTACTGAGCATGGCCACTGATGCCTCCTGGGTCATCGCAAACTGCGAACTTGTGCCCTTCATCCAAGACTTGGATACCAAGGAGATCATTCAGGCAAACAAGATCAAGCTAATAGACATGATCTCGCCTCCCGTGGCAAACGACGATGCCGCTGTGATTCCAGTGGGCACAAGACTGACGGGCAACTATCCCAATCCCTTCAATCCCCAGACTACGATCAGCTATAGCCTGAAAGAAGCCTCAGCCCTGAGGATAGATATCTATAACCCAAAGGGCCAGCGGGTGAAAACCCTGGTGAACGAAGCCAAAGGATCCGGCAAACACACCATCACCTGGCAGGGGGATGACGATAATGGTCGTCCTGTCGCCAGCGGCCTCTACTATTACAAGATGACCGCGGATAAGTATAGCAGCACCAAGAGGATGATCCTGATAAAATAGTCTCTTGCAAAGCAAGTGAGCAAGTCATAAAAACGATCTGAAAGAATCTGCCGGATGATCAGCCTGAACCGTAAGAACTCACTTGAGTGAGAGTTTTTACTGTGCTGATCTCTTATTATCCAGAATGGTGAAAACCTATTGGAATCGCAGAGATGTCCCAAGCCATATCTTGCCCTGTCCATGCTGCATTACATCTGCTCAAGATGCCGTGGAGATAGGAGCATTTTTTCCTGCTATCTCCACGGCATCTCCACGTTATGTCTGCTGAAACAAAGGGGATAAGACCGCTAATTCTGGGCCCACACCCGATAAAACCGCTTGCTGTGGATAGTAGAGCCAGTCCAGCTTGTGCCAGAGAAAGATCCGCTATTGTCCGGAGCAAACGACCCATAGGGGCTGTCTGCCGACTCTATCCGATAGCTGCTGGCACCAGTTACTGGCAGCCAGTTAAGAGTCAGGAGTCCTGCAGAAACGGTGGTACTCTGTATCACGGGGATTGCAAGGGTAGCGGCTGAGGCAAGGGCAAAATCACCAAAAGTTTCCAGGCCAGACAGCACTATCTTGGGGTAGATCATGCTGCTTACTTGTGAGCTTATGTCCGTCCATGCCGAGCTGTCTGTGAGTCTATGCAGGAGGCATACTCCAGGGAAATCTGCCTCAGAAACCACTCCAGTCAGGTTCATGGTCAATTCGAAATTACCCACATTGCCCCGGGTGGAATGCAGAGTCCAGTAAGCTTCCTCATTGACCTGTGCAATACCGGGGGGTAGAGAGCCGAAGACTCCAGGGCTTTCGTTTATTCTTGCAAGCGTCAGCTTGGTCGCCAGGTTGTTTCCGTTGCCGGTGAATTGCAAGTCCAGTCCCACGCTCGGATAGGCTATGGCAGCAGTAGTTTGAGAGGCATAATGCTCTGAAATTACATCCGCATCCCAGCCCACCAAAAATGCCCACATCCACCAGGCGGCGTAAGCTTTCATGTTGGCATTGATTGGCTCAGAATGCGCTGCTCCGCAGGAGTACCATTCACCGGGATGAGCATTCTGCCAGGCGGTGGCCCAGTTACCCAGCCAGTTTGATCCATTAGGCCCAGTATAGTAATCACAATTATCATTGGCAAATTCATAATAAATACCTTCCGGATCGTAGCTTTCGATATCGGCAAAATCAAAGAGGATTTTATCGTTGATTAGGCAATAAGTCCTGATCTGCTGATTTCTGGCCTTGAGGTTGGCATCGTTCCAGGTATCCAGGTGTCCGGTCATATAGACAAAACGCACGCTGGGATAGTCAATTTCGAGTTGATTCATGGCATTCAGATATGCTGCGATGCCGTTTTCGGTATTGTCGGAAACACCGCCACACCTAGACCACATCACTACATTCACATCGGAATTGGCTGGGTTATCCAGATAGTTCTGGGTAAGATAAACCCAACCGAGATCGCCATTATGGCCCAGATCAGTCGATCCTGAGGCATAGTCATCTATATCCAGATGCCCTGTCAGGGGGCCATCGTGCCAGGCATAGAGCCCGGTTCCGCCCATAAAGCCATCCAGAGGCGCCATGCCTTCCGTAATCTGGCTACCGTGCGAAGTGTGGGTATAAGCTATATGCAGAGTGTTCTTCGCCTGCTCAATCGCAGAGGCGGGGATGGGGGAGATACTTACAGAGTGGTGGTCGAACACACGGGCTGAAAGCGAACCCAGGCCCAATGCAAGTATCATTGTGGCAACAAGTTGTAATGTCCGTTTCATTGTTTCTCCCTAAGTATTAGTTTGGTTGACTTAAACTCTTGTGGTAACCACGAATTATCGCATTATCCGGCCTAATTCCTGACTAATGGCTGTGGTTCCTTGAAACTACCTCAGCAAGTCTTTAGCTTACACAGTATATACTTAAGTTTGATTGCAAGAACTGCAAGCAAGCAAATTCATTGTAATCCAAGTTCCGTTTTCCAGTCAAGAATTATTTCAACCTAAAATCCAGCTCTATTTTTTAAGTTTTACCTGATTTTGAGATGATCCAGATCAGGGTGAACGCACCATGGCCGGTCTTGCCTCTGCCAGGGCACGAGGTAAGGTTGGCGGAAGAAAGAAGGCACTTGACGACCAAGAAATAAAGATGCTTTTGCAATTGTCGCAGGGCAAAACCATCTCAATAGCCAATATCTGCCGGAAGTTCAAGATTTCCAAGGCTACATATTACAAATACTTAAGGAATAACCAGCCCAAAGAACCTATTACTGATAGTGCAGAGACTTTTTGCGATTCTGATAGAGAATCATTATAAGCACTGTGCAGGCTCATATTATCTCCTTAAAATAATTATCTGCCAAGTTTACTTATCGTGGATTATCCTTCTCTGCTGGAGATCTACTTTCACTTAGGTAGCCCGAATCTCTGAAGTTAGGAATGGAGCAACCTGTGCTATCATAGATTTTGTAGGCGATAACCCGGTAGAACATAACAGACTGATTTAGTGCTGCGCCTGTATGCGTGTATAACAGCTCTTCTGTGAAGCCCAGAAAAGTGAATTCCCCGCTCGAAGACGTGCTGCAGAATACTCCATAACCATCAGGTGCTATAGGTTGTCCGTCAATGTTCTGAATTACGGCATCCCAACTTATGATAGCGCTTTCCCCATCCATAGTTATTGTCACATTCCCTGGCTCTTTAGGCGGTATGTATCCACCCCTTCCAGTCACGCCAATAATCAGTAAGGGCAGGTTTTCTGCGTTGGTCTCGATGATCAGGCTGTCGGAGAAAACGCCAACCTGATTCGGCTGAAACCAGAGATCGATGTTCGTGGTCTCACCCGGTAAAATCAATGCAGCTGGATTGTTGAATGAGAATTGAAAGCACATATCGCCGATCTGCCACCCGATATCATTGAAATACAGTGTGTCAGCGCCGCTGTTGCGGAGTGTAAGCGTAACCGCCTCCGATGTGTGTCCAATATATTCGATTCCAAAATCATAAACAAGCGTGTCCGCACAAGCAAGCATGGCATGGGCGCTCACCTGGACATCTTGCGACACTGTATCATAATGAATGCCGTCGCTCACGCTCAATTCTATGGCGTAAGTGCCTTCTGCCGCAAATACATGGGAGGGATTCCGATCCTGGGAAGTGCTCCCATCCCCAAAATCCCAGTTCCATGCAATGATACCTTCCTTTGAGGTATCGCTAAAATTCACTCGGAGCTGAACATCTTCGGCTATTGGTTCATAACCAAAGCTGGCATGTAACATATATCCCCGCCCTGAAAAAGGTATCTGTAGAAGAGGATGATAATTGGTATTGCTGGCAACGCATAGCGTATCAGTAAACACGCCCTCGGTCAGCGGTGCGAAACGTACTTCAATCGATCTGCTCTCGCCTGGTAACACCGGCTCATTCAGTTGGTCAAAGGTATGTGAAAAGCAGGTAAGATTGGGCTGGGATTTCCAATAGATATCCGTAATGTTAAGTGTGTCTGTGCTGGTGCTATGCAAGGTAACGGTTAGCGGCAGGGAAAGTTCCTCGACATAGGTCTTGTGGAATTCATGTGTAGCCACGTAATAGCCATGCACAAAATTCGGATAGTGCTTTGGGCTCTGGTCTCTGGAAAATACAACCATCTCCTGTAATCGGAGTTCGGTATCTCCAGCTGAGGGAGTCTTAGTTCGGATTGCGTAAAACTGATCTGGGAAGCCTCGATAACCAAGTTTGTATGGGGAGCCGGCTCCAGTCAGCGGTGTACTACGGAATGCGTATAGGTTGCTGCCGTCTGACATGATGAAATTGAATACACCATGTGAGACATCGTCGATATATGTGCTTATTTCCCTCAACGCATTGTTCAATCCATCCAGTACATTGTCCTGACTGGCGATTATATGGCACATGATGTAGCGGAACAGCAATTCACTATCCACCCATTGGGTTGGGTCGGGATTGTTGAAATAATTGCTGGGATTTTGCACGAACCAGTTGATCCCAGAATTCATATGGTTGATCCGGTTGATCATGTAGGATTCTGCTGATGAGCAGTGCCCATTATGCATGAAGGTGTAGGTCTTTCCATTGTGCTGGAACCAAAATGGATGATTCCCCAAACTGACTCCAGTAGCTTTTCTGGAATGGCAAAGTGCGATTGCCACGCTATTCGCATCTGTCTTGATCGCGTTCATGGCCAGGTCGAGAATGTCATTGTCCCAGCCGGAGTTTTGGTAATCAGGATCCAGATATTTACCGGTGTAATAAGTCTGTCCAAGATCCCCGCTGCTGATGACTCTTTTGAACCATATGCTGTCAGGTAGTAAGTCCGGATCGCCGTCTCTGTATGCCGCGACACCATAGCCGTCATTGTTGATGGTAGCTGTAGAATTTGCCATCAAAAAGCCAAAATAGTCCCATGGGTCATTGTATTCCCGATAGTTCATTGCCAGTCCGTTTTGGGCAAAATCGGCCAGGGTATGCCCCTGGACGGAGATCAATGCGCTCATTGCGCAAGCAGAAAGGCTTGATATGACCGAAAACAATATAATGAAAATAAGCAGCGAGACTTTCATCCTTGCGTTATTTATCCAGCCGCAGTTGTTGAGTAGTTTATTTCGCTTCTTCAATTCTGTCTTCATTTTAACTCCTTGATTAACAATACTCGCTGGGGGTCTGGTGTCAAGCAGAAATTTGCATTAGACTACCAAGAAGTAGAGAGTGTGCAGGATAGCCCACAAAAAAAGCGGTGGGCTGGTCTAAGGGTAACAACTGTCAATGGAATTTTAAAGTGCACCACTTTTGGAAGTTTAAACTGCACCACTATTTTCAACCTTTAAAGTTCTCTGACGGTGCTTTGGAGCGTAGCGGAAAAGCGCCGTCAGAAAACTTTTCGCTC
>JAJBAY010000075.1 GCA_020532515.1 Candidatus Cloacimonadota bacterium
TGGCCATCAGCGATAGCCCGGATATGAGTAACCCTACGCTTCTGCGCGAATGGAACAACAGCGGTTCCGCAAACGTATTTAACGATATTCCCAATACCGGAACTATGGTTATCATCGATTTGGATGGATATGCCGGAACGAAGTATATCGCCTTTTACGGCGAATCTACAGTTTCCGGTGGCGATAACGACCTCTTTGTCGATAACGTTACCGTCCGCGAACAGGCTGCAGGTCCGATCCTTTCCGTAACTCCAGATGCTTGGGATTTTGGCGCACAATTTATAAACACCACCCATTCCAAAGCATTCACCATCACCAATACCGGCTCGGGCTCCTTGAACGTAAGCAGCGTCAGCGTTACCGGCACCGGTTTTGCTCTGGCTGAAACTTTTAGCCCAGTAGCTTTGCTTACCGGCGAAAGTGCAAACTTCACGGTAAACTTCCTGCCCACGGAGGCAGGCGTCCTCACCGGCAGCGTGATGATAAACGACAACCGTGCCGTTACCAATATTCCCCTTAGCGGTGAGTGCGTAGATCCCACGGTATATGAAATTCCCTGGACTGAGGGTTTTGAAGCCTACAATACTCACAATACCCCTATCTTTGGTTGGATGCAGGAAGGGATTGCCGGCACAACTGAATGGATTGCAAACAATACTGAAACTTCATACAATCGCGCTCCCAGAAGCGGAGACTGGAATGCCTTTTTGCGTTATGGCAATACCCGCTGGATGTTCAAGCCTGTTCAACTTGAGGCAGGCGTTGGCTACCGGGCCATAGTATGGGCCAGACAGGATGGCGCTACTGCCACTAATGCCAGCGTAGGCATCAGCTTTGGCAACGAGCCCAACGCAGCCAGCATGACCGAAACTATCCTTGATCCCACAGGAATAGTCAATGGTGATTATCAAAGATTGGCAGGAGTATTTACCCCTGCGACCAGCGGTATTTATTATTTGGGTATCCTCGGCACGATAAACAGCAGCCCCTGGTATATCACTATTGATGACATCGAGATTGAGATAATGGGTGCTAATGACCTTATGGCTATGGGAATTAGCGGCAACGTTACCCCCAGCGTAGGCATAGCTTCAGATTACACCATAAGCGTGTACAACAATGGCACCGCCCCTCAAAGCACCTACGATGTGAAGCTGTATGACAGCAATGATGTAGAGCTTGCCACCGCTGCAGGCATTACCGTAGCTCCCGCAAGCACAGAAGATGTAGTAGTGAGCTGGACTCCCACGGTAGATGGTCCGATGAGTATCTACGGAAAGGTGATCCTTGCTGGTGATATCAATCCCAGCAACGATGCTACCAACCCGATACTCATCAGCGTACAGCCTGAGGGTGTACTTTCCGTAACTATCGGTGATGGAAGTGCTACTGCCCGTATGCCGCTGGACTTCTATTACAAAAGCAGCTTGTATCAAAACATCTATAGCGCTGCAGAAATCGGAACTGTGGGAAATATCACCTCACTCGCCATTTATAACCAGTTCAGCACGGCATCTGTTCCGAATACACCGGTCAAAATCTGGCTGGGCCTCACAGCTCAAGAGAATCTCAATGACGGATGGATTTCTTCTAACGAGATGACTTTGGTTTTCGATGGCACCATGGACTTCCCTGGCGGACAAAATACTATCACCTTCCCGCTGTTGGCCCCCTTTGCTTATTCAGGCGGTAATCTGGTAGTGATGTTCTACCGTCCTTTGGATGAAAACTATTATAGCTCCAGTGACTACTTCAAAACTCAAACCGGAGATACCGGACGTGCACGCAATATGTATAGCGACAGCACAGTATACGATCCCGCCAGCCCCACTGGTGGAACTCTTACCGGTATCTTCCCCCAAACCACACTCATACTAACTCCGATGACCGGAGCCCCAGTATTTGCGGTTAACCCAGATTCGCATGACTTTGGTGAGGTAAACATCGGTGACACCCGCAGCCAAAACTTTACCATTATGAATGCAGGCGGTGGCTCTTTGGGCATCAATGCGATCAGCATTGCCGGCAGTGCGAGCATGGAACTGAGCGATCTGCCAACCCTTCCTGCCGCTCTTGGAACCGGTGAAGCCGCTGTGTTTACTGTTACTTACGCACCCACAGCTCTTGGCGAAGACACTGCCATTGTCACCATTACAGACGACCAAAATAACCGTCATGTAATAGGTAGCGGCTTGCGCAAATCGGTTAGCCGTGATGAACACACTGTGCAGCTTACCGGAGCTGGTACGAACGACATAACCATCGGTGATGGCAGCCAAACTGCCCGTATCCCGCTGGACTTTTTCTACAAGAGCTCACTCTTTGAAACCATCTATACGGCAGATGAGATGAGCAATTTTGAAGGAATGATTACAGGCCTTAAGCTCTACAATCAATTCTTCACAGATATCACAGCCACACCTCTGAAAATCTGGTTGGGAAGCACCACTCAGACCGATCTCAGTGCAGACTGGATCCCCTCTACAGAATTGACCCAGGTCTTTGATGGAACTCTGGACTTCCCCTCCGGCCAAAACATAATCAGCATTACCTTCGCTCAGCCCTATATGTACACGGGTGGCGGTAATCTGGTAATGATGGTAAACCGTCCTCTGGATACCGATTATTACAGCTCCAGTGACTACTTCAAAACTCAAACTGTGGGTACAAACCGTTCCCGCGAGATGCACAGCGACACTGTCGAATACGATCATACAGCCCCCACAGGCGGCACTGTAAGCGGCATCTTCCCCAAAACCACCTTCATGGTTAATCCCGGTGGCATGGGCCAGATAGTCGGCTTTGTGACAGATCAAGACGATGTGGGCATTGCCGGTGCCACTGTTAGCGCTGAAGGTGGATTTACTACCACCACAGACAGCGAAGGCGCTTACTCCCTGACAGTGCCTGCCGGAGTCTATTCCGTAACGGCTGTTGCAGCAGCCTACGATTCTCTCACTTACGAAAACATCATCGTGGTAGAGAATGAGCAGACCACTCTGAACTTCATTATGATGCCTGTCGCCAATGAAGATGAGCTTGTGCCCATTATCGCAACTGCCCTGGGTGGCAACTATCCCAACCCCTTCAACCCTGAAACCACCATCCACTACAATATCAAAGACGCTACAAATGTACGCCTGAACGTGTACAACGTGAAAGGCCAATTGGTACGTAGTCTGGTGAATGCAAATCAGGCTGCGGGAGCCTATCGCGTAGTATTCAACGGTCGTGACGACAGAGGAAATCCGCTCTCCAGCGGCATCTACCTCTATCGCTTCACTGCTGGCAAATACAGCAGCACCCGCAAAATGATGTTGATGGAATAAAGCTGTTGGCAGACTATCTGCCTTAGTAAGATACGAAAACCCCGGTTTCGGCCGGGGTTTTCTTTATAGCGGTCTCCGCAGCGGCTACCCCAGTTTTGACATCATGCAAAGCAAAATGCTTGATCTGCAGATATGGGTTGCCACACATGATCATGCCTTTTTCCACCATGTTTGCCAGTCCCCTGACATTGCCCGGAAAATGGTAGTGGGAGAGTATGCTATACACTTCAGGATCAATGCGCAGGACATTCTTCTTGAGTTTTTGTTGGTAGTAACGCACAAAGTGTTCCGTAAGCACCGGAATATCTTCTTTGCGCTCCCGCAGGGTAGAGATATTGATCACACATACCTTTCTTTAAACTGACAGCATGCCATCTCAAAATCTATAGGGCATTAAACATGAGCCCGAATCCAACTATAAAACCTGCGAAAGATTGGAAAATGTAGTCCCCACGAAAATTAGAAGACCTTGCAGGACAGGTATATAACCACTCAAAGTGGTGAAGTCGGGTTAGGTTTTCGAGTCATCTCGAGACGAAGACAAACTAAAAGCAAGTCCAAGGGAAAAGGGATGTCCCCAGCTTCTCAAAGAACGGCTTGCCTCTCTTCTGCTAACTTACTGAATTGAAATGCTATATGTGGTATCGCTATTAGATACATGGCCATTGAAAACAAGGTTAATTTAAAAAAGGGGGATTATCTGCCAGATTTTTTACTTGACAGATTCAATCCCGAAAACCACGCTGTGGAAATTAGAAAACAGCCAAAATGAAAAATATTGTGGAGGAATCCATGAATCTGCAGAAAGTCCTTCCAAAACCTGTTAGAAAGGGGTGAAGCCATGATTCGACGTTTGGTCCTGGTCTTACTTTCCCTATCTTTTTTCAGCTTGAATGCACAGATGGTGAGCATCGGCAGTGGCACTGTCTTGCATCAAGGATTGCCGATAGAGCCCGTCGCCCGTTTCAGCTATACCCAGCAGCTTTTTTATGCCTCGGAGATCGGTATGGCGGGTGAGATCACGCATCTGGGTTTTCAGTACAATGTGCAAAGCAATCTCTTTTTTGCAGGTAATAAGGACTGGAAGATATATCTAGGGCATAGCGATCTGAATATAATGCAGAATTGGGTTCCTGTGAGCGAACTGAGCCTGGTCTTTAATGGCAGTTTGTCCCAAGATTACTTTGAAAACTCACTGCCGGGCAGCGGTTGGCTCACCATCCCCCTGCAACAGGGCTTTCACTATGATGGGCTCAGCAATCTGATCCTGGCTGTGGATGAGAATACCGATGGCAATGGCTCTACCAGCGATGACTTCTTTTGCCGTGAAATTGCCAATATCCGCGCGCTGAACTTTCAGAGCATGAGTGTAAATCCGGACCCGGAAAATCCTCCTGAGACCATCAATTATAAGCACTATCTGGCGAACCTGAGGCTGCATTTTGGCGGCACCGAGTACAGCGATGCCCCCAGAAATCTCTACGCTTATTATGCGGATCAAGCTATACGCCTGTTCTGGGAAGCACCTTTGGAAGGCAGTCCCGAGGCTTATCTGCTACACAGGGGCGCACAGATAATCTCTGAAACCACGGGCTTTTCCTATGACGACATGAATATAAGTGCTGGCCAAACATATATATACAGCGTGCAAGCCCGCTATCCAGGGGGCCTGCTTTCTCCGCACTCAAATCCCTTCAGCATTACAGTGCCGGTGGATGGCTCGGAAATAATCCTGTTTGAGAGCTTTGAGCAATGCCCCTCTTTCACGCAGCAGATTCCCCGTTTTCAGAATTTGGATCTGGACGGCTCGCTGACCTGGAGTTGGGAAAATCTGGATTTCCCCTCGGAGGGGAATGCCTTGGGCTGGTTTGTTTTTGCACCAGCGCAGACCACTCCTCCTCTTACGGATATCTCCGTGCCCACGGGGGCTAAACTGCTGATGTCTGCCAGCGCCATGACTCCACCCAATAACGATTGGCTGATTTTCCCAAACCTGCATCTGGGGAATTCCGCGAGCCTCGAATTTACCGCCAGGAGCCTTACTGCGGCCTATGGTCTGGAGCGTTTGCGGGTACTGATTTCTACCACCAATAGCGCGCCGGGCTCTTTTAGCCTGCTGCATGCAGGTGATTGGCTCAGCATTCCCGCAGGTTGGACAGATTATGAGTTTGACCTGGGTGCCTATGCCAATCAGGACGTCTATCTGGCTATAAACGCAGTATCTTTGGATGCTTTTGCCTTGTTCGTCGATGACATCAAAGTGCATGGCATCGGAGGACATGTGGACGTTCAAGATCAAGTTCCTGCGGCATTGAGACCTTATCCAAATCCGGCTCAAGGGGATTTTTCGCTGAAAAGTCAGGCGTATTTTGATCTGAAGATCTATAACCTCAAGGGGCAGAAAATAGCCTCATACGAGGGAATCAAGGATTTCAATTCCTCCCAGCTGAGCTTGATTCCCGGCATCTATATCCTCAGGCTGAAGCAGGATGGTAAACAGCATACATATCGACAGATAGTCCTGCCTTAAATGCAAGCTATCCATGATTTCGTAGAGCGTCTGCAACGCGATAAAAGGCATTGCGAAACCATCGTATCCACCAATATAGTAGATGCGAGAGAGCCTGTTTATGCGGATTTCCCGGCTCTGCTGAGTCCACTCTTGATTGATGTTCTGCAAGAGCAAGGCATCTCCCGGCTCTATTCACATCAGGCAGAGGCTATTGGGCAGATCTTGGCACGAAAGAGCGTGGTGATTAGTAGTGGCGTGGCCAGCGGGAAGAGTCTTTGCTATCAATTGCCCATTTTGAACAGCCTGATCCTGGACCCCAAATCTCGTGTCCTTATGCTCTATCCCACCAAGGCTTTGGCTCAGGATCAAACTCAGAAAATGACCGAGCTCTGCGCTCTGCTGACTGCCAAAAGTGGGGAAAAGATCTATAATGCGATCTATGATGGCGATACCCCTGCTCAGGACAGAAGCCGCATTAGGAAACAGGCCAACATCGTCTTCAGCAATCCCGATATGCTACATCTGGGCATATTGCCAAACCACAGTCTCTGGGCTGCATTCTTTGCCCGCCTGCAATATGTGGTGATCGATGAAGTTCACTATTACCGCGGGGTCTTCGGTTCGCATTTTGCAAACGTGATTCGCAGGCTGAAGCGTATCTGCCGGCTTTATCAGCAGAAGCCCATATTCATTTGTACTTCGGCCACCCTGGCTAATGCACAGGAGCTGGCGCAGGAGTTGATTGGCGAAGAGGTGATCTTGATCGATAGTGATGGCTCGCCCATGGGCAAAAGGATCAATCTCATCATCAATCCGCCGCTGGAAAACAAGAATCTGGGGATCCGGCGCAGTAGCAGCGCAGAAAGCGGGGCTCTGGCCAGGATGCTGCTCCACTATCCCTTGCAGAGCATTTTATTCAGCGTTTCGCGGCGTAGTGTGGAAATGCTGCTCTTGCACATGCCAGAGAAGTTTAGAGATAAGATCGCTTCCTATCGCAGCGGCTATCTGGCCAGTGACCGGCGCGAGATCGAAAAGAAACTCCGTGAGGGTGCGCTCAAGCTGATCATCAGTACCAACGCTCTGGAGCTGGGCATCGATATCGGCGGCCTGGATGTGGCGCTGATCAATTCCTATCCCGGAAGCATATCCTCAGTGCGTCAAGAGGCGGGAAGGGCAGGGCGCAAGGCAAATACAGCTTTGTCCATCCTCGTGGCGGCTAGCAACCCCCTGGATCAGTACATCTGCCAGCATCCTGAATATCTCTGGGGCAAGAACCCTGAGCAAGCTCTGATCGATCCGAATAATACTGAGATTCTGCTCCAAGAGCTGCTCTGTGCTATCAGCGAGCTCTCATTCAAAGAGGGCGAAGACTTTGGCAATATGCGCTTTATTGAACTCTCCGGTTATCTGCAGGTTTTATTGGATGAAGGCCGCATCCGCAAGGTGGGCAGCAAATATCTCGGCATCGTGGGTGAATATCCCGCGGCGGAAGTGTCTCTGCGCAACGCCTCTAATCAATTCCCTATCATGGCAGAAGGTGAGTGCATCGGTTATGTGGATGAAGCAAGCGCCCTGTGGATGACGCATCCCAATGCCATCTATCTGCATTTGGGGGAGACTTGGATCGTGAAAAAGCTAGACCTCGAGAAAAAGCTGGTTTTACTTGAGGAGATTCAGGCAGATTATTACACCCAGGCTTTGCGGGAGACTGATCTGATCCTAACTAAGCTCAGGCGCATCCACTCCTACCACTGGGGTAAAAAGCACTTTGGCAGGGTGCTGGTGCAAACCCAGATTACCGGATTCAAGAAGATTAAGTTTGGCAGCATGGAAGTCTTGGGCGTTCAAGAATTGGATCTGCCAAGGCAGGAACTGGATACCATGGCCTGGTGGCTCTCTTTTTCACACCAGATGATTGAGAAAATCCGCGAGCAGGGACTGTGGAATAGCGATGTGAATGATTATGGAAAAGACTGGAAGCGCATTAGTGAGGAGACTCGGAGACGGGATAACTACCGCTGTGTCAATTGCCAGGCCCCGGAAGATGGCCGGGCTTGGGATGTGCATCACCGCATTCCCTTTAGGAAGTTTAGCACCAGTCAGGAAGCCAATCGACCCGAAAACCTTATCACTCTCTGTCCCCGCTGCCACCATCTGGCCGAACAGCAGGTGCGCATCCAAAGCGGACTTTCCGGACTGGCTTATCTACTCAGCAATCTGGCCGGTTTCTTTGTGATGTGTGATCCCAAAGATCTGGGCTTGTACTTTGAGCCGGAATCCAAGCTTGCCAATGGAGACCCGGTAATCGCCCTTTACGACATGGTTCCTGGAGGCATAGGCCTGTGTAAAAAACTTTATGAAATTCAGGATCAACTCTTTAAAGCCGCACTGGAGCAGATCGATCACTGCGCCTGTGAAGCAGGCTGCCCGTCTTGTGTGGGGCCCGTTGCCGAGCAAGGGGAAGGTGCAAAATCTCACGCCAGAGCGATCCTGGTGGAATTGATCAAAAATGAGGCGGAATAGCCATAATGATCAGTCCAAGATAGGATAAATATTGACTTAAGAGCTGCATTGATTTATCTTGTCTGTAAACTAATATTAATAGGATAAAGGAGAGGAAATGCAAGTTAACCCCTTATTACGCAAAGAAAACACCCATCGCCTGAAGGCTATTCCCTTTGATGAAATCAAACTGGAACACTTCATGCCAGCCATTGAAGAAGGCCTGAAGATTGCAAGAAGAGAGATAGAGAAGCTGAAAAACAATCCTGAAGCCCCTACTTTCGAAAATACCATCCTGCCGCTGGATAATGGCGGCGTGGAATTGGATTATGCCACTACGGTTTACTTTAATCTTTTAAGCGCCCATTCCGATAACGAATTTAAGGCTTTGGCGCAAAAGATCTCTCCCATGCTGGCAGAATTTGGCTCCAGCATCGCCACAGACCCCAAGATCTTTGAACGGGTGAAAGCGGTGTATGATGCCGAAGTACTGAACAAGCCCAAGCCCACTGTCCCCAAGGATTTTAGCGACAAAGAAGCACTCAAGAAAGCAGAACGCTATCGCCTGATCGAACGCAAGTACAAGAGCTTCATCCGTGGCGGCGCTATGCTGAAGGCTGAGGACAAGAAACGCTTTACCGAGATTGCCATGGAAAGCTCACAGCTGGCACCGCGCTTTAGCGACAATGTGCTGAATGCCACGAACGCCTATGAACTGCATCTCACAGATCCCAAGGACGTGGAAGGCATCCCGGAAAACGCCCTCGAAGCAGCAGCATTTCTGGCCAAAAAGAAAGGCAAAGATGGCGGCTGGAGCTTTAGCCTGCAGCCTTCCAGTGTGACTCCGCTGCTCACTTACTGCAAGAATCGTGAGACCCGCAAGAAGATCTCCACAGCCTATTCCTCTCGTGCCTTCAACGACGAATGGGACAACCAGGACTTGATCAAACGCACCCTGGAGCTCAGAAAAGAGCGGGCGCTGCTTTTGGGCTATGCAAATCATGCAGACTATGTCCTGGAAGACCGCATGGCCGGCTCGGTGCCGATCGCGCGTGATTTCCTGGACCGCATCTATGAAGTCGCCTATCCTGCAGCCCAAAAGGAACGCGATGCCGTGGCCGCTCTGGCTAAAGAAATGGATGGCATAGACGAGCTACAGAGCTGGGATTGGGGCTATTACAGCAACAAGCTTAAAGAAAAGCTCTTTGATTTTGACCCTGAAGAGCTCAGACCCTGGTTCAAGGTGGAAGACGTCATCAACGGCCTCTTTACCGTGGTGAATAAGATCTATGGCATCACCATGAAACAGGTGCACGATGTGCCTGTGTACCATGAAGATGTGACTACCTGGGAAGCCCATGATGCCGATGGCAGCTACTTGGGCCTGCTCTATATCGATCTTTTCCCTCGCGATACGAAACGCGGTGGGGCTTGGAAGAGCTCTCTGCACGGCCAGGGCATGTATGCCGATGGCATGTGGAGACCGCAGGTGATGATAGTGGGCAGCCTCACCCCTTCCACAGACAAAACTCCTTCGCTCTTGCGTATGGACGAAGCCAGAACTGTCTTCCACGAATTTGGTCACGCCCTGCATTCCCTGCTTGCGGATGGCTATTACCACGCACTCTCAGGCACTTCCGTGCTCTGGGACTTTGTGGAATTGCCCAGCCAGATCATGGAAAACTGGCTCTTGGAGGAAGAAGCGCTGAATCTCTTTGCCAGGCATTATCAGACCGGCGAGCCTCTTCCTAAGGAGCTGCTGGACAAGGTGATCGCAGCCAAGAATTTCAATGCTGGCACTGCGAATATCGGTCAATTGCGCTATGCCAATCTGGATTTTGACTGGCATCTTACCGATCCCGCCAAAATCGAGGATGTGGATACCTTTGAGAAGAAATCCAATGAACCTTTCACGCTGCTCCCGCCTGTGCCCGGAACGAATAGCTCCTGCGCTTTTGCGCATATCTTTGCTGGAGGTTATGCTGCAGGGTACTATTCATACAAATGGGCGGAAGCCTTGGATGCCGATGCCTGGAGTGCCTTTAAGGAAAATGGGATTTTCGATCAGGAAACTGCGCAGAACTTCCGTAAGTTCATCCTCTCCCGCGGCAATGCCTTTTCCCCGGATGAGCTCTTTGAAGCCTTTAGGGGACGTCCTCTGGATGCAGATGCCTTGCTGAAACGCGATGGCCTCTTGTAAACAATAAACAGATAGTGAAAAAGGGCGTGAGTGATCACGCCCTTTTGTGCAGGAAACGCTGGCTTCAGCCGGTTGTAGCACTGTCTTCAGACGGTGCGTGCAGTAAATAAAAGAATAGTCACACAGATTTCACGGATCACACGGATT
Source organism: Candidatus Cloacimonadota bacterium (assembly GCA_020532515.1). Taxonomy (GTDB): domain Bacteria; phylum Cloacimonadota; class Cloacimonadia; order Cloacimonadales; family Cloacimonadaceae; genus UBA5456. The sequence goes on from JAJBAY010000075.1 coordinate 10,691, forward strand.
ATCACGGATAAAGAGTATGAGGGATAGTGCGGGAGGCGTTGCTGGATTGCAGGCGTCCCCGCCTGCAGAGCAGGGAACCTGCTCCCTCTTTATCAAGACTGTTCGCATTTTATCAACCCGACTTTACCACCCCCAGGGCAAAAACAGGTATTTTCGGCCTATTTCTCGGCATTAAAAGACAAGTATTATGAAAACTACATATTCATAAACGACTGTAAGAGAACGGATTAAGCATATAT
>JAJBAY010000076.1 GCA_020532515.1 Candidatus Cloacimonadota bacterium
TGGAGCCGATGAAGGGAGTTGAACCCCCAACCTATTGATTACAAATCAATTGCTCTGCCATTGAGCTACATCGGCATAAGGTTTTGCCAATCAATTTGACATACCAGTTTTTGTCAACATCTTTTTTGTGGACACACTCTATATTCTTTCTGTATCTTATTCTATTACCTTGATTTTAAATATCGATTTTCTGTCAACTTAATAATTTGGAAGTTTTAGCTTTAGTGGGTTTAGAGAGTTGAGAGGGTTGAGAAGGGAAAGCGCAGATTTGTGGGAGGCTACGTAAAATCTTGCAAAGTGTGTAAACATAGAAACAGTATAGGGGATAGACAATGCACTTTTTCATCTGGCTATTATGAGAAAGAGCCTGGCCGTAAAAGAAAATCTAAGAAACACGCAATTTGTCCACTATCTGGCAGTATAATATAAAGAGATTATGGGCGTCAATACAGATTAAGGATGGAGATGAGGTAATTACAGCGAAGCAGAGCAGCCCAAAATCAAGCTCTGCTGGCAAGAAGAGGGATGCCCGTAAAAGAATCAAGTTGACAACATATCGAGCTTAATTATATTAGTATAACAAGCTAAACTGCAACTTGATAGAATCAAAGTGATCAGCTGTTGTGCAGAAATAAGGCTGGGATAGACGGCCATCAAAGGAGCTAAAAAACAATGATTGGGACTTTATATAAATATTTGAGAATCAATTCCGCTTTTGCTGAGGCGAGCTATAGACATGTAAATCACGTAACTTTATCTTGCACAGGCCGTAAATCATGCACTTGAAAAACATAGGACCTTTAAAAGAACTGTCTCAGATCATCTCTCGGCACAGCACTTGGATGGGAGCCTCCAAAAGCAAACTGAAACACAGCTCCACAGATCTTCCCCTACGTGCTGAGATTTTATCCTCCGAGCAAATGACTCAGCGTGGAAAGATCTTGGCCAAAGGGCACATTGTGGGTATGGGAAAATCGAAAAGAAGCCTTTTGGACCGGCTGGCAGAAAATGAAAGCATACTCTGGGAAGTTTACAATCTGCTGAGCGAAGACCTGCGCCTGGACATTGGCGTGAATCCCGCGGGAGAATGGCTACTCGACAATTATTACCTGATTGAAGAACAAATACGCATCGCCAAGCGTCACCTTCCCAAGGCTTATAGCAAGGAACTGCCGCATTTGGAGAATGGCATCCTGGCTGGCTACCCCAGGGTTTATGACATTGCCTTGCAGATCATCTCGCATGGTGACGGCAGGATCGATATAGAGAACCTTGGCAATTTCATCTCTGCCTACCAATCTGTAGCCACCTTGAAACTGGGTGAGCTATGGGCAATCCCCATCATGCTGCGTTTGGCATTGATAGAAAAGCTGAGAAGGACATCAGTACGAATGGCTTCAGCCAGGAGCGATAAGCAAAAAGCCGTGTACTGGGCAGACAGGATGACGGAGACAGTCGCCAAAGACCCCAGCAATTTGATCTTGACCATAGCCGATATGGCGCGTTCAGACCCTCCTTTGGTGAGCTCGTTTGTGGCAGAGCTGGTGCGCAGGCTGCAAGGCCAGGCTCCGGGGCTGTCTTTACCCTTGAATTGGATCGAACAGCGTCTGGCAGAATCCGTCCAAACTACTGAGCAATTGGTGCGGGTAGAAAACCAGCAACAAGCTACGGAACAGGTATCCATCAGTAATACTATCAGCAGTTTACGCCTTTTGGGTAATACAGACTGGCGACTATTTGTGGAGTCCATCAGCGAGGTAGAAGAGATCCTCTGTCAAGATCCGGCAGGGCAATATGCCAAAATGGATTTTGCTACCCGGGACAGCTACCGCCATGTAGTGGAAAAACTGGCCCGGCGGAGCAAATACAGCGAAAGCGAGATAGCGAAACATGCAGTGCGTCTGGCCCAAAAAGCTGCTGTCAGCAAGGGCGCATCTCACAGAGAAGCACATGTAGGATACTATCTGTTGGATAAAGGGCTTTTCAAGACGGAGCATATCGGAAAAGTCCAGCTTAAATCAAATGAAGCCCTGCGCAAGCTGATCAAAAGAATCCCCCTGTGGACTTATCTCGTCGTAATCCTGATGATTACCCTGGTCAGTGGCTACTCATTGGCCTTCGTCGCCTCCAGGGCAGGTCTGCACGGCTGGAAATTGTGGCTATTTTCTCTCTTTACCGTTATCGGCAGCTCTCATCTGGCAGTCTTGCTGGTTAACTGGCTGGTGACCCTCTTTGTGAATCCCAAACGCATGCCCCGCATGGACTTCTCCCGAGGCGTACCAGATACGGCGCGCACTCTGGTGACGATCCCCACCATGCTTACCAGCCCCCAGAACGCAGAGAGTCTGATCAATGGCCTGGAAGTACGGTTTTTGGCAAACAGGCAGGAAAATTTGTTCTTCTGTCTGCTTACGGATTTTGCTGATGCTCAGGTGGAGAGCCTGCCGCAGGATGAATCGCTCCTGGCGATCGCTGAAGCTGGAATCAAAGCCTTAAATGCTAAGTACTCGGGAGACGGTGGCGATTTGTTCTTCCTCTTTCACCGACCCAGGCTGTGGAATGATATAGACAAAATCTGGATGGCTTTTGAGCGTAAACGTGGCAAGCTTTCTGCTCTGAACCAATTTCTGCTGAACGGGAAAAGAGAGGACTTTTCTCTGATCGTGGGGGATACCAAAGAGCTGGAAAATATCCGCTATATCATTACACTGGATACCGATACCCAATTGCCGCTGGATTCTGCCCAAAAGTTTATCGGGGCCATGGCGCATCCGCTGAATAGCCCGGAGTATGACCCAAAGCTCAAGCGCATCGTGGCCGGCTATGGCATCTTGCAGCCCAGAGTGGGCATCAGCATGGATCTGGGTTGCGGATCCCGCTATTCTGCCATGTGTGCCAGCGATCCTGGGATAGACCCTTACACCCGCGCTGTTTCCGATGTCTATCAAGACCTCTTTGGCGAAGGCTCATTCGTGGGCAAAGGTATCTATGACATAGAGGCATTCGAACAAACTTCGGGCGATTGCTTCCCTGATAACCGTATTTTGAGCCACGACCTTTTGGAGGGTTGCTACACTAGATCCGGGCTTTTGACTGATGCAGAGCTATATGAAGAATACCCTTCCAGCTATCATGCCGATGTCAAACGCCGGCATCGCTGGACCAGAGGAGATTGGCAGATAGCGCAGTGGGTGCTTCCCTTCATTCCCAATCAAGATAACAAGCTGCAGAGGAATCCGATCTCGATGCTCTCGCGCTGGAAGGTATTTGATAACCTGAGGCGCAGCGTAATGGCGCTGTCACTCACCATCATGCTGCTGGTGGGCTGGCTTGCACTCTCCCAGCCCTTATTCTGGAGCCTGGTGGTGCTGACTATTCTGCTTTTGCCCCCTGCCTTGGGGACCATTGTGGATGTCTTGCGCAAACCCGCGGATATGAAACTACTGGATCATCTGCGCTCTGAACTGAAATCTGTGGGGCAAAAGCTCACTGAGACTGCCTTTTATCTGGCTACCATGCCTTATGAGGCTTATTACAGTTCAGATGCCATTTTGCGCACCCTGTGGCGCACACATTTCTCGCACAAAAACATGCTGGAATGGGCTCCTTCGGCAGATACCAACAGAGACGAATCCAGTCTATGGGGCACTTTCCGCAGGATGTGGGTATCCCCCTTCCTGGCCGTGAGCACAGCCTTTGTGATGATAGCTCTCCCGGGCCCGGTGTCATTTTATGCCCTTGCTGTACTGGCCTTGTGGCTGGTTTCTCCAGCGGTGGCGTGGTGGTTTAGCAAACCTATTCTGGAACGTGAAGCCAGGCTGAGCCAGGCGCAGATCACTTTCTTACGCAAACTTTCCCGCAAGAGCTGGGCCTTCTTTGAAACCTTCGCAGGTCCGGAAGATAACTGGCTGGCTCCGGATAACTTCCAGGAGCATCCTGTACCGAAAGTGGCGCACCGCACCTCTCCCACCAATATCGGGATGTCCTTGCTGGCAAACCTTACCGCGTATGACTTTGGCACTATATCGGCAGGACGGCTGATAGAGCGTACCGCCAAAACATTTCAGACCATGCAGAGCATGCGCAAGCATAGAGGGCACTTCTTTAATTGGTATGATACTCAGTCTCTTCAGCCTCTTTATCCACTGTATATCTCTACCGTGGATAGCGGAAATCTAAGCGGGCATCTGTATGTACTCAGGCAAGGCCTCCTGGCTTTGATCAATGAAAAGATTGTAAATAACCGGGTGTATGAGAGTTTAAGTGATGTGCTTGGTATCCTGAGTGATGAAGCGCTTGCCATGCCGGAGATCAAAGTTAATCACTTCCTGGAGCCCTTGCAAGAAGAGTTGAAAGCTATCCTGGTTTCACCCCCTACCACGCCTCTTGACGCACAAAAGTGTCTGGAAGGGCTGCTACATAGTGGCGGACTCCTGTCCCGAAAGATGGCGAGCCTGGATAGCGACGAGGACAGCCCCCTGAATTGGTGGGCCAGAGCCTTTGTGGGTCAATGTCAGGATGCTTTGCAGGAATTGAACCTGTTTTTGCCGAACCTGGGGCAGGAAGGCTTTGCCAGATTGGCTGATACTCAGGAAATACCTACTTTGGATGAAATCCGGCTCTCAGATACAGCCGCCGGACAGAAGGCCAAAGACAGGATTGCCCTCATCCATGAACTTGCCGCAAGTGCAGAAACTTTTGCCCAGGTGGATCTTAGATTCCTCTATGATGAGAAGCGTCACCTGTTTTCTATCGGCTATAATGTCAGTGAACTACGGCTGGACTCCGGATACTACGACCTTTTGGCTTCTGAGGCCAGACTTGCCACCTTCGTGGGCATTGCGCAGGGTAAGCTTCCTCAGGAAAGCTGGTTTGCTTTGGGACGTCTACTCACCACGGCGAGGGGAGAGCCGATCCTGCTTTCCTGGAGTGGCTCCATGTTTGAATACCTGATGCCACTCTTGGTGATGCCGAATTATGAAGGCACCTTATTGGACGAGACCTACAAGGCTGCCGTGAGGATACAGAAAGAGTATGGCAAGAGGAATTCAGTACCTTGGGGGATCTCCGAAAGTGGCTATAATGCCATTGATGCGCAGCAGAATTACCAATACCGTGCTTTTGGCGTGCCTGGCCTGGGTCTAAAGCGAGGCCTGGCACAAGATCTGGTGATCGCACCTTACGCTACAGCTTTGGCGCTGATGGTGATGCCAGAGGCCGCTGCCTCCAATCTTGAGCGTCTGGCCGCCGAAGGTTTTGAAGCCCGCTACGGATTTTACGAGGCGATAGATTACACCCGTGCCAGAATCCCGAGAGGGCAGAAACACTCCGTAGTCCGCTCCTTTATGGCGCATCATCAAGGCATGAGCCTGCTTTCTCTGGCCTATCTGCTCCTGGATCGTCCCATGCAAAAACGCTTTGAAGCAGATTCCAAGTTTCAGGCTATCATGCTGCTCTTGCAAGAAAAAGTACCCAAAGCAACTGCCTATTATGCGCGCACCACCAGCCTGGAAGAGCACCATCTCACCTCTTCAGAGCTGGCTCCGCCCATCCGGGTATTTACGAATCCAAATACTGCCAAGCTGGAAGTCCAATTGCTCTCCAATGGCAGATATCATCTGATGGTGACCAATGCCGGCGCCAGCTACAGCCGCTGGAATGATCTGGATATCACGCGTTGGCGGGAAGACCGCATCCGGGACAATCATGGCACCTTCTGTTATATTCGTGATCTGGAAACCATGGATTATTGGTCAACTGCCTACCAGCCCACCCTAAAGCCAGTCAAGCGTTTTGAAGCCATTTTCTCGGAAGACAGGGTGGAATTTCGGGGTAGCAAGCAGGATTATGATACCCATATGGAAATTGCAGTTTCCCCGGAAGACGATGTGGAGCTGCGTAGGGTGCGCATCACAAACCGCTCTACCAACCGCAGGACTATAGACGTCACCAGTTATGCGGAAGTAGTGCTGGATACACATGCGGCAGACGCGCTGCATCCAGCCTTCAGCAAGCTTTTTATACAAACCGAGATCATCGAACATCAAAAAGCCATACTCTGCACCAGGCGCCCTCGCAGCGAGAACGAAATGGAGCCCTGGCTCTTTCATCTGATGTCTGTTTATGGAGCCAAGATCAAGGAAATATCCTACGAAACAGACCGCAGCAAATTCATCGGCAGAGGCAATACCGTGGCCGAACCTCGGGCTTTGAGCACGCCTGCAGTGGGCAAGAGCACGGCACTTTCCGGTAGTCGTGGCTCTGTGCTGGATCCCATCGTGAGCATCCGCTACCAGATCACTTTGGACCCCGAGCAAGCTGCCGTAATCAATATCGTCACCGGAGTGGGCAATTCACGCGAGCAGGTCATGAGTTTGGTGGAGAAGTATCAGGATTGGCATCTGGCGAATCGTGTTTTTGACCTGGCCTGGACTCACAATCAGGTGCTCCTGCATCAATATAATATTTCAGAGGCAGATGCCCAGCTCTATGGACATCTGGCCAGCTCCATTATCTATGCCAATGCAGCGCTGCGGGCAGACCCCGGCGTTTTAATCAAAAACCATCAGGGGCAATCAGGTCTCTGGGGATACGCCATCAGCGGTGATCTACCCATAGTTTTACTGCGCATCGAAGACCCTGCCAATATTGAGCTTGCGCGTCAGATGATTCAAGCTCACTCCTACTGGCGTCTCAAGGGGCTGATCGTGGATTTGGTGATCTGGAACGAAGATCATGCCGGCTACCGGCAATTGCTGCATGACCAGATCGTAGCGCTGGTTACTTCAGGCGTTGAGCCCAGGATTCTGGATCAACCGGGTGGCATTTTTATCCGCTCTCTGGATCAGATTTCCGAAGATGATCGCATCCTGATCCAAACGGTTGCCCGCATCATCATCTCAGACGCAGCAGGTTCGCTCTCCGAACAGGTGGAAGGACGCAGGCTGCCTGAGACCTCCGTAGCGACTCTGAGCCCCTCACGTGCCAAACGTCTCAGATCCATACCCTTTACTGCCATACCACGCTTTGATCTGCTGTTTTTCAATGGATTGGGCGGATTTACTGAGGATGGCCGCGAATATGTAATCACTACTACCAAGGATCAGCTTACGCCTGCCCCTTGGGCGAATGTGCTGGCCAATCCGCATTTTGGCACGGTGATTTCCGAAAGCGGACTGAGCTACACCTGGGCCGAGAATGCCCATGAATATCGCCTGACTCCTTGGAATAACGATCCAGTAAGTGACAACCGGGGTGAAGCTTTTTATCTGCGCGATGAAGAGCGGGGAAACTATTGGTCACCCACTCCACTGCCCTCTGGTGGATCCTCTCCTTATGTAACCCGTCACGGCTTTGGCTACACCGTATTTGAACACACCGAACACTCCATCCGCACCGAGGTCTGGGTCTATGTAGCCCTGGATGCCTCCATCAAATTTGTCGTGATCAAAGTCTTTAACGAAAGCAATCAAGCCAGAAAGCTTTCTGTTACAGGATTTGTAGAGTGGGTATTGGGTGATCTATCCTCAAAATCTGCTATGCATGTGGTCACTGAGATTGACCCCAGCAGCGGCGCTATCATGGCGCGGAATTCATATAATACCGAATTTAAACATAGAACAGCATTCTTCGATGTGGATGACACCAGTCTTGACGCAAAGGGGACAAACCGTTCGGTAACTTGTGACCGCGCTGAGTTTTTGGGACGCAATGGCAGCCTGGAAGAGCCTGCAGCTATGTCCAGAAGCCGCCTTTCCGGAAAGATGGGAGCGGGCTTGGATCCTTGCACGGCCATCATGGTTGATTTTACCTTGGCACCGAATCAACAGCATGAAGTAATCTTCCGCCTGGGCCTGGGCAGAAATGCCGAGGATGCCTCCAGGCTCGCGAACCGATTCCAGGGGCCAAACGCTGCCCGTGACGCTCTGGAAAAAGTGTGGGAACACTGGGGTCACACCTTGGGCGCGGTGAATGTCGAGACTCCGGATCAGGCGCTGAATGTACTGGCCAATGGCTGGCTGCTCTATCAAAACCTGGCTTCTCGCCTCTGGGGGCGCTCCGGCTTCTATCAATCCGGTGGTGCTTTTGGTTTCCGCGATCAATTGCAGGATGTGATGGCACTGCTTTTTTCCAGACCAGAGCTTGCCCGTGCACAACTGCTGGAGAGTGCCAGCCGGCAATTCGTGGAAGGTGACGTCCAGCATTGGTGGCATCCACCCTCAGGGCGTGGAGTGCGTACCCGCTGTTCAGACGATTTACTCTGGCTTCCCTTTGTTACCAGCCAATATGTGCATACCACAGGCGACACCGGCGTGCTCTCTGAATCTATGCATTTCTTAGAAGGGCGCGCGGTGAATCCCGATGAAGATTCCTATTATGACCTTCCCGAAAGGTCCAGAGAAAAGGGCACTTTGTACGAACACTGTGTCCGCGCCATTGAGCTGAGCCTGAGATTTGGCGAGCACGGCTTGCCTCTCATGGGCTCTGGAGATTGGAATGACGGCATGAACCTGGTGGGCTTCGGTGGAAAGGGCGAAAGCGTTTGGTTGGGATTCTTCCTCTACGATGTCCTGGTTCGCTTTGCTGAAATCGCCAGAATATATAACGATGAGGCTTTTGCAGAACGCTGTTTAGAACAGTCCCGCAAGCTGCGTGAGAATCTGAATAAAGATGGCTGGGATGAGCAGTGGTATCGCCGCGCTTATTTCGATGACGGCACGCCCCTGGGCTCTGCCTCCAATGACGAATGCAAGATCGATTCCATCGCTCAAAGCTGGTCTGTGCTTTCAGGCGGAGGCGAGCCGGATAAATCACTTATGGCCATGAATTCTCTGGATCAGCATCTGGTGCGCAGAGACTTAGGCCTGATTCAGCTCTTTGATCCGCCCTTTGATAAGTCAGCCTTGAATCCCGGCTACATCAAAGGCTACGTCCCCGGAGTGCGCGAAAATGGCGGTCAATATACCCATGCCGCCACTTGGGCCGTCATGGCCTTTGCCAAAATGGGCAATAATGAAAAGGCTTGGGAACTCTTTAAACTCATCAATCCGGTAAACCATAGCAGAAATCCGCAAGAAACTGAGACCTATAAGGTGGAGCCTTATGTGATGGCTGCCGATGTCTATGCTGTGGCACCTCATGGTGGGCGTGGCGGTTGGACCTGGTACACAGGCTCGGCTGCCTGGATGTACAGGCTGATCACGGAATCCCTGCTGGGGATGAGACTGGAAGTGGATAAGCTATACATAGAGCCCTGTCTGCCAGAAGATTGGTCTGAATACAAGCTGCATTACCGCTATCGTGAAACGGTCTATCACATCACGATTGCCCAAAAGCCCGATGCATCTGGCCAGATGCGGGTCAGCGTGGATGGAATGGATCAGCCCCAAAAGTTCATTTCGCTGATAGACGATCACATCGAACACTATGTGGACGTGGTAATTCCTCTGAAATAGTACTGGCTGCAGCCTTTAGTAGCGCTGTCTTCAGACGGCGACGATACTGGATTCGTTTGCGTCTCGCATCGATAAGGCCGCAGGCCTTGAACAATTCGTAGCGCTGTCTTCAGACGGCGATGATGCTTGCAAATGGTTTGCCCTTATGTGCCGGTTGAAGTCTACATTTCAGCCGGCAAGATCCAGATCGCACAGCTCTTTCATCCAGTGTACCACTATCTGCTCTATCGGATGCTTAGGCTTGTTCTTCCCATGGGCCCAATCCTCAAAATATCCTTGCTTTTCCCCTATTGCAAACTATTATATCTATATTGATAACAAAGGAATCGCCGATCTGAGTGACACAGGCGATGGCACTAACTTTTTAGTGTTGAATAAAGAATTTGAACGCGAAGTAACTAAACACCAATAACGCATAAAGCAAGGAAGGAAATAATTATGGAATTACTTACAAATGAACTGGTCCAGGAGCTTCTGGCAGTAGATCAACCGATTTGTCTCTCACTTTATATGCCTACGCACAGAAGACATCCTGAGAATCTTCAGGATAGCATTCTGTTTAAAAACCTGGTTCAGCAAATGGAAGATTCGCTGATGCAGAAATATTCAGCCGCCGAAGCTCGGAAACATCTTGAGCCAATAAAGGCCCTTTTGGGCGACAGAGATCTTTGGAATCACACCTCAGACGGGCTGGCTGTTTTTAGTGCAGAAGGTATCTTTAAAGTTGTTGAATTGCATACATCGGTTGAGGAATTGGCCATGGTGGCCGACAGCTTCCATACCAAGCCACTACGGAAATATTTACAATCGGGTGACCACTTCCACGTTTTGGGTTTAACCCTGCATGATATCCGTCTTTTTGAAGGCAACCGTCGCTCGCTTTATGAAGTTGAACTTGACGCTGATATTCCAAAAACCATCATAGAAGCGCTTGGTGATGATTCGAGCGTCAAGCATTCCACCCTGGCAAATTATGGCGGCACCAGAGGTGATCGTACGCCTATGTTCCACGGTTATGGTGGAAAAAAAGAGGAAACTGAGAAAGAGACGGAAAGCTTTTTCCGTGCGGTGGCAGCTGCGATCGAAGAGCACTTTTCGAAGCCTTCAGGCTGGCCCCTTATCCTCGCTGCCTTGCCGGAACATCACAATCTCTTTCATAAGGTAAACAAAAACCCCTTGTTGATTTCGAAAGGAATTCCTATAAATCCCTGGTCCGTTACCCCGGAAAAACTGGCGACTATGGCCTGGGAAATAATGGAGCCCGAATATAAGCTGAAGCTTGCCAATCTGCTTGACCGCTTTGAACAGGAAAGGGCAAAGGGCAAAGGCAGTGACGACTACAAAGAAATAGCCGTAGCGGCAGTAGAAGGACGGGTCGACACTCTTATTGTCGAAGCCG
>JAJBAY010000077.1 GCA_020532515.1 Candidatus Cloacimonadota bacterium
CATTGTACACATCGGCTCCTTTCATTTCACCTCCTGATATCTCTATCAAAAGGCTAAGTTTATTATTACACAAACTGGTGCAATCTAAACTTCCGAAACTGGTGCACTTTTAACTGCCATCGACAGCTGTAAGATTTACGGTTTCCGTCGAAGGTAACGGACTTCTTAGTTGAGTCCGAAAATTCCAGAGAAATCTCCTTCAAGCGGTTGTTACTCGTCCACACGTTGTCATCCTTGGTATAACCTGGATTGATGTGCATTACATTCAAAGCTGTAGTAGGATCGAAAGTAAAGGTGATAAATTCACCGGCTCCGTGCTCTATAGCTTACGAGCCCGCACCCAAAGAATTGCGGGGCCATGATCTATAGGCAGGAGCTTGTCATCCAGCAAAGGTTGGTATAGATAGCCAGCTTTGGGTTTTGCGGACACTCGCCAGGAGCTGATCTCATAGCCGGCAAAGAAGCTCTCCCGCAGCCAGGTTTCGCTTAAGCTGTGCGGCTCGGCTTTGGTTTTGGCTTCATTCAGGTTGAAGCTGCCGATCAGCTCTCCTCCTGGTTTCAAGATGCGCCTGATTTCATCTGCCATCAGATCGATATCTGCCACATGGTCAAAGGCGTTTAAGGTGAAAATGGTGTCCAGATAGGCAGCGGGAATGGGGATCAGCTTTTCGGTGGAAGTCACATAGATCATACCATGAGTTTTCAGTGCAGCAGGGAAATGCTGCAAATAGGCTGTTGCCAAGAGATCTATCCCGATCTTGGTCTCGGTGGAGCTCACCCAGGATAAGCTGCCCCTGGGTCCACAGCCAAAATCTGCAATCCGCAAGCCCCGCAGGAAGCCGTCATCAGCCTCGCCTGCCATCGCCAGTAACAGTCTCTGATAGTGCTCATTCTGGAAAGTGTTGCCTTCTCTGCGAAAGCACTTTTTCCAGTAGCCCAGCTCGGCTCCTGCTTTGGAGCGGCAGAGATAAAAGAGCTTTCTGCCAATTTGTTTGAAGCAACTGTATCCTGTGCTTATCATCTGCTGCCTGTCTCTCCTTAAGTCTATAAATATCGTCTGGAGATCACGATATAGATGCAGGGAAAACCGTCAATATGTTTTCGCAAATCCTGCTATGTGGGTTATCATTTAAAATGTAAATCATTTAATGCGTCAAAGGAGATTGAAATGACCAATCAGCTGAACAAAACCAGGACTTTAGTCCTGAACCGCGGCTCTGGCGAAGAGCTGAGGCAAGAGCTGCGTGAATATTTTGACCAAACTTTTACCATAGATGAGCAGCTATACGAGCTTTTGGCTGATGAAGCTGCCTTTTATCTGCGCCCGGATCCTTTGCGGCATCCTCTGATTTTCTATCTTGGGCACACTGCGGTTTTTTACATAAACAAGTTCAATATCGCCGGCATCAGCCACCAGCGCATCAATCCTGAATATGAATCCATGTTTGCCGTGGGTGTGGATGAAATGAGCTGGGATGATCTGAATGAAGCGCATTACGATTGGCCTCCTGTGGCCAAGGTAATGGAGTATCGAGATCAGGTGCGCCAGCATGTGCAGGAGCTGATCCAAAACCTGCCGGCTCCTGAAGGCGGGATCAATTGGGATAGCCCCTGGTGGGCGATAATAATGGCCATCGAGCATGAGCGCATTCATCTGGAAACCTCTTCGGTGCTGATCCGGCAACTCCCTCTGTATAAGGTGAAGCCCATGGATCACTGGAACCCTTGTCGGCACAGTGGCTTTGCGCCTAAAAACGAGCTTTTACCCGTAAAAGGTGGCAAGATTACCCTGGGCAAAGAGACCCATGATCCCATCTATGGCTGGGACCTGGAATACGGCCAGCAAAGCTTTGACATACAGGATTTTGAAGCTTCCCGCTATCTGGTCTCAAATCAGGAATTCCGCGAGTTTGTGGATGCTGGCGGTTATCAAACCCAGGAGTATTGGACTCCCGAAGGCTGGGCTTGGAAAAGCTATCAGAAAGCGGAGCATCCCCGGTTTTGGTTCATCAATGAAAAAGGTGAGTACTGGCTGCGCCTGATTGCGGAGCGTATTCCCATGCCCTGGAATCATCCTGTGGAGGTGAACTATCTGGAAGCCAAGGCTTTCTGCAATTGGAAAGCGAAGCTGACGGGCAAGAAAATCCGCCTGCCTAGCGAAGCAGAATGGCAGCTATTCAGAGATCAAAACCTGGATACCGATCAACCCTATTGGCCCAAGGCTCCGGGGAATATCAATCTGGAATATTGGACTTCAGCCTGTCCGGTGAACCGCTTTGCCTTCGGCAAGTTTTATGATGTCATCGGCAATGTCTGGCAATGGACCGAGACCCCGATATCCGCCTTTCCGGGCTTCAAAACCCATCCTTACTATGATGATTTCAGCGTTCCTACCTTCGATACCCGCCACAACATCATCAAAGGTGGCAGCTTTATCTCCACCGGAAATGAGGCGACCCGGCATGCACGCTATGCCTTTAGGCGACACTTCTATCAACACGCGGGATTCCGCTATATCCATAGTGAAGCGGAGCTGAAAGCAGAGGATAATCTCTATGAAGACAATCCCGATGTGGTGGTCTGGTGCGATCTGGATTGGGAAAGCGATTTTGCCACGGATCTGCTGAAAACTATCCAAGAATCAGGGATAGAGCTAAGTGGGAAACATGCCCTTAATATGGGCTGTAAAACCGGACGGCTCAGCTTTGAGCTCGCCAAAACTTTTGAAAAGGTCACCGGTTTGGATTTTACCACCCGCATCATTCAAATGGCTGTGAAGATGAAGGAAGAAGGCTTTATCCGCTATCTGCAAAAGGAAGAGGGAGAGATCACCGGGACCAAAGAGCAAAGCATCGCGGAAAAGAACCTGGATAATCTGGCCGATAAAGTGGAATTCTGGCAGGCCGATGCCTCCAATCTGCTGGCGAGATTCACCGGTTATGACTTGGTGATTGCGGTCAATACATTGGAAGAAGCCATCAACCCTGCGGCCTTTTTGGAGACGATTCCCCAGCGCATGAACCCCGGTGGCATCTTGATAATAGCCGATAGCTACCTCTGGAAAGCTAAGAATCCCCCCGCTGGAATACGTAAAGATGGAGAGCCTTACCGCAGCCTTGATTGGCTGAAGGACATGCTGAATCGGGACTTTGAACAAATCGGCAGCCCCTCAGAAATCAGACAGGATATCCGCCAAAGCAAACGCCTCAGCGAGAGCAGATTGCTCGAAATCACTTCCTGGAAAAAGAAGGCTTGATAGATAGAGCCTCAAACAGGCCAGATTGGTCTTGACAGAAAAAGGTAGATTGGCACATTCGTGACATCAGGTTACGAATGTGCCCGAACTATATAAAACATAAATCCCAAATGACATTTTTAAGGAAGGAACCAAATGGCAGAGAGTACCAAAGAGCTGCGTTGGATACGCATTTTGCTCACCATTATCGCGATCCCGGTAGTGGTGATTATCTTCAGGACACTCAAGTCCATCTTTATCCCGTTGGTCTTTGCAGTCTTCCTCAGCTTCGTCTTTGCTCCCCTGAATAAGTTCCTGCGCAAGAAGAATGTGCCTGTAGGCGTGGTAATGGCTATTATGCTGGTGATCATCGTGCTCTTGATGTTCGCATCCACCATGCTGCTCTCCTCTGCTACCGGTTCATTGGTTACCGGATTTCCCCGCTATCAGGTCAATCTGATGCTGCGTATGCAGGATTGGGTGGACAGGTTCTCAGAGATTTCGCAGAGGTTTGCCCTTACTATTGAACGTTATCCCCAATTTGACATCAGCCAAATGCTCTCTACAGGGAGTTTTTCGATCTCAAAAGCGATCTCAAATGTCGCTACTACCACCGTGGGAGTGGGTTGGAATTTCATGCTGATTGTGATCTTTCTGATGTTTATCGTGGCTCAGGACGGACGCCTGATCGACAAACTCAAGAAAGTGCTGAAGCCTGATGATCAACAGCGCACGATCAACACCATGCGCAATATCCAAAATCAGATTCAGAAATATTTACTTACTAAAACCGTGATCAGCCTTAGCACCGCAGTGGTGGGGATGATCCTGATGCTGATCTACGGCGTGGATTTTATCCTGGTCTGCGGCATCCTGCTCTTTGTCCTGAATTTCATCCCCAATATCGGCAGCATCATCGCCAGTGGAGTGCCGGTTTTGATCAGCTTTCTACAAAGCGGGATGGATATCAGAACCATCTCCTTTGCCGTCTTGATCATCGGCACACAGATGCTGTTCGGCAATGTGATCGAGCCCAAAATGCAGGGGTCAAGGCTGAATCTAAGCCCGATTATGGTGCTCGTATCCTTGATCTTTTGGGGCTGGGTCTGGGGCATTGTGGGCATGGTCCTGGCCGTGCCGATCACTTCGGCCATCAATATCATGCTGATCCAGCTGGACGAAAAGAACCTGATCTCAGCGATTATCAGCTCTTAGATTTAGAAAGGCCAATCTGATACAATTCAGATTAGCCCTTCCGGTTTCTATATAAGCTATTCACCCAGAGTCAGATCAGCTAAAAACTAAAGTCCACTCCAAAGGCAAAAGTCCTGATTACTTCATTCTTCCCACGAATCTCTCCATCACTATTCGCATCAAAGTACAGCTCGCTATAGCGTCCTACCAAATCCGTATTTCCCGAGATGTTGTAAACCAATTTTCCTGAAACCGTGGCATCGCTGCAGCGTAGGTTTTTAAAATCGATATATTCCGTATGAACCTGACTGTATAAGATGCTGGCTTCCTTGAGGCTCGGAATGATTGCAGGATGTACGGTAGCACTGGCCCAAAGCGACTTTCCTGTATTCATGTTTTTGCCATACATATCCTGGTAGGCCACCTTGACATTGCCTAAGTTCAAGATATTGGCACGCAGATAGCCAAACCAACCCGTTGCGCTGCGGGCTGTTTTTAGCAAATCCTCCTTGGTGGACAGGCTATAAATCGATCTGCCACCTGCCTCGGTGATAGAAACCGTGGCGCGCTTTTCTTCGTAGAGCCGATCGAAATATCCCGGCAGGAATTCATCAGAAAAATTGCGTAGCTCCAGCTTGGCGTCAAAGATGAGGAATTTACTGGAAAAACCGGGGAAGATGATGCCCTTGCCATATTTCTCGATCATAGCATATTCACCATAGTGATCCAAAGAAAAGAACTTGTTATCCATCAAAGGCAAGATGTAATCCACACTATAGACGATTATGTTTTTCCAACTATGATAAACCATTGCCGAATCCTGCACTACAACCATATTGAAGTCCGCCTCGCTTGCACCGTCTGTAATATTAGGATAATGCATTGCCACCCAGTCATTAACATCGGGATGATCGATGAGGCCTGTGCCGTTAATATCCGTATCCATATTGTCTGGAATGCCATCACCATCAGTATCCAGCCAGGACTTATGATCGTTCGGGAATTTATCATATACATCAGGCACACCGTCATCGTCACTATCAGGATATTTGCCATACTGATTGCGGTCCATGCCGATATTTACACCCACCTTCAAATCTTCTAAAACAGGGAAATGGGTATAGTAAAGGGGATTCGCATGCAGGCGGGCGGCGAGGACTTCATTTTTGTGAATATTATGCGTAAAGACCTCAAATCCAGCCCCTGAAATAGGCGTATTTATACCCAGATATCCTCCCACGTTCTTGACTTCGGGATAACGCAAGATATTTGAGTATTGGTCAAAGATAAGGCCATGCCCCAAGGTGTATGAAGGGATGCCACCAACTTTGAAATAAAAAGGATCCCTGCGGTTTGCCCAGCGGATAAAGAAGATTTTATTGAGGTAATCCTGCCAGTCGTTCCAGTCTTCCTTGCGCAGTTTTCCTTCACTATCGATCAATAGGTCAATATCCAGGCCAAGTCCAAACTTACCCAGATTGAGCTCGGGACACAGCCGGATCTGGGAGTAGGTCATACCATTTACATTAACGGTGCCCACCACCCCGCTCATCCCATAATCCATCCCTTCAGAGTCCTCATAGTCCTCATAGGTTGTAGGGTCTCCGGGAATATTCTGTTGCACTTCCTGTGCCCAAATCAGCATGGGCAAAAGGACTAATAAAAGTAAATACCATTTTCGCATATTTATCTCCCTTATAGGTTAAGACTTAAAAAGCCCTTTCACCTAATATGTCAAGATAATTCTGCTGCCACCGTGTTTTGAAGCAGGCATTGCTCTATTGACCATTAAGTGATCCTGCAAATCCGCAGATCAAACAGCTCGCTTGAGCGTTCTAAGGTGCCCTTGCACTCTCACATAGCAGTTTACAGCTCTTAAATCGGAAAACCCACAATCCTTTGCTTGACAAATCATCCCTTATCTCAAAGCTGTCAATTGAACTAAACTCTATTTGAGACAAGAGCTTATAAATAAAAGGACATAGCATGAAGCAACAATATATTAGAAATTTCTGCATCATTGCCCATATCGATCATGGTAAATCCACATTGGCAGACCGCTTTTTGGAAGCCACAAACGTGATAGGTAAAGGCATGGAAGTAGCCCAACTGCTGGATAGCATGGATCTGGAACGAGAAAAGGGCATCACGATCAAATCCCATGCCATTCGTATGATACACAAGTATCAGGGGCAGGATTATATCCTGAATCTGATCGACACACCCGGTCATGTGGATTTCTCTTACGAAGTCTCCCGGGCTTTGGCTTCCTGCGAAGGTGCCATCCTGTTGGTAGATACCTCACAGGGCATAGAAGCGCAGACCATGAGCAATCTCTATTTGGCGATGGATAACGATCTGGATATCCTGCCTGCTTTGAACAAGATCGACCTGCCCAAATCCGATGTAGAAGGCACGCAGCACGATTTGATCGAGATCCTGGGCTGTGATGAAGATAAGATTATGAAAGTGAGCGCCAAGACCGGCCTCGGGGTACAAGAGCTTTTGAATGCTGTGATCGAACAGCTTCCCCCGCCAGATGGTCAGGTAGATGGGCCACCTCAGGCCTTGATTTTTGACTCCTATTTTGACATGTACCGGGGCGTGGTAGTGCTGGTACGTGTTTTTCACGGAAGCTTTAAAAAAGGTGATAAAATCAAGCTCTTTAGCACCAATAATGAATATGAGGTCGAAGAGATCGGCTATCTGGGCCTGAAGTTTCAGCCTCAACAAGAGCTTTTGACCGGAGAAGCCGGATACATCATTGCCGGCATCAAAGAAGTGGCAGATGCACGCGTGGGCGATACCATCACTACTGCCAAGAACGGTTGCGCCGCTCCGTTGCCGGGATTTTTGGAGCCCAAACCCATGGTCTATAGCGGAATCTTCCCCATCAACGGAGAAGACTATGGCGCCCTTGTGGAAGCCATCGCCAAACTCAAGCTCAATGACGCCTCTCTGATCTATGAAAAAGAAAGCTCAGCGGCTCTGGGCTACGGCTTCCGTTGCGGATTTCTGGGCATGTTGCATCTGGAAATCGTCAAAGAACGCCTGTATCGAGAATACAATATTCCCATCATCGCCACCACCCCCAGCGTGCGCTTTAAGATCGGGCTTAAAAACAATAAAGAGATAGAAGTGCACAACCCTATAGATTTCCCGGATCCTTCCAACATAGAATATATCCTGGAACCCTTTATGGATGTAGAGATCATCGTGCCTTCGGATTATATAGGCAACATCATGAAGCTGGCCCAAGAGCGCCGCGGCATCCAAAAGAACATCCAATACATCGATGAAAAGCGGGTGTCCTTGCACTATGAAATGCCTTTAATTGAGATCATCTTTGACTTTTACGATCGCCTCAAGACCGTGAGCCGGGGATATGCCTCCCTGGACTATACCTTCAAGGATTTCCGGCCTTCCCATGTGGTCAAGGTCGATATCATGATCAATGGCGAAAAGGTGGACGCCATGAGCTTTATCTGTCACGATGAGAAGGCTCACAGCTGGGGTAAAAGCATCACCGACACCCTATCGGAAGTGATTCCCCGCCACATGTTTAAGATCGCCCTGCAAGCCTCTGTGGGAGCCAAAATCATTGCCCGCAGCACGATCAACGCCATGCGCAAAGACGTCCTGGCAAAATGCTATGGCGGTGATATTAGCCGCAAACGCAAACTCCTGGACAAACAGAAGGAAGGCAAAAAGAAGATGAAGGAAATCGGCAATGTGAATGTGCCCCAGGAAGCCTTCCTCGCTGTCTTGAAAGCAGAGCGAGAATAGTTTAATATGAAAGTCTGGGCCCTGCTGCTGATCGTAAGTATGATGAGCTGGGGCCTTTTTGCTCTCACCATCACCCAGATATCCTTTGAGGCTGATTTCCCTCTGGATGAGGCCACCCTGGTAGCCCGCAGCAGGATCCCTTTGGGTAGTGAATACGATCCGGAAACCATGGATGCGGCTATCCAGAATCTGTATCAGTACTTTTACGAGCAGGATCAATACTTTATCCAGATTCCCCGCCCCGAACTGCTACCCACATCAGAGAGCGATTTGCAGCTCATTTTTCACTTGAAGATGCTAAAAGACAGCTCCCTGATTCGTATCCACTACACTGGTCTGAAACACTTTTCAGAGTCAAAACTGCACGAACTGGCCTTCACTTCTGCCGGCTCCAGCTACCCTCTCTCCGCTTTAGAACAGATCACGCAAAGGGTGCTGGCGGTCTATCATCAGAGGGGCTATCTCTTTGCCTCCGTGCAGCTTGATTCCCTGGTCTTAAACCACAGCCTTCAGGCCTGGCTGAGGGTGAGAGAAGGCGAGAAGATGCAGGTGCAACATTACCACTTCCGCGGCAATAAAGTATCCCGGGAGTCCGCTTTGCTCAAGAGCTCCGGCCTGCTCCGGCAAGAATTGCTCACACCCCGGATCCTCAGCCAAGCCGAGGAGAATATCAAAGCGAAATCCTATATCAAAGATTGCAGCATCCTGCCTCTGGATGAAGAGAATCTGCTGATTGAGATCCAGGAAGGAAGCATGACCTTTTTGGAGGGTGTCCTGGGTCTGAGTGAAAAAGATGGGAAACGCGAGCTCTCCGGCCTCGTAAACATCGAATTTCTAAACCTCTGGGGCTCGGATAGGGGCATAAGTCTGAATTGGCGGAAGACCCCTACTGATTTCAGTGAGCTCCGCTTCGCATATCACGAATCCGGCCATCCCCTGATCCCGCTGGCGGCAGATTTCTCTTTGGCCCGCACCATGCAGGATAGCCTGTGGATTCAGAGCAGCGCCCTGGCAGAAATCTATTACCATAGCCTGTATCAAAAAGCCGGCATTAGCGCAGCAGCTCGCAGCATCCTGCCGGGAAGCTCATTTTCCGGGATAGAACGCAACAAGTACAGCAGCATCGGCGCCTTTTGGCAATACAAGAACACCCGTGGCGATCGCATTCCCATCTCCGGCCTGAATCTGGGTGCAGACTATGACTATGTCTTTGCCAAAGCCAAAAACTATGGTAATATGCAGCTCTTTTTGAAGAACTATCTTCCGATTAAGAGCCGGTTTGTCGGCTTTTTAGGCGCTCATCTGCATAGCTCCGAAAACAAAGATCTGCCCGAATATGATCTTTACAGCTTGGGAGGTTTTGGCAGCCTGCGCGGCTACCGGGAAGATGAGTTTAAAAGCAGCAAATTAGGCTGGATCAATACTGAAATGCGCTATATGATGGGGCCTCAGACCATGCTCTATATCTTTTACGATCAAGGCTTTATTACGCAGACTGACGGCCAGGCAAAATACGATCTGATCGGGATCGGCACCGGCATCAAACTGGGCACCCGCCTGGGCATCCTGAGCATAGAATATGCGCTGGGATATCGGGACAACCGCTTCAGTGATTTTGGCTTGGGAATGATCCACCTGGGCATAGACATAGCCCTGTAAACAGGCTTTCCTGAATTTACCAAAACTCTTTATAACAGCATTTTCTAAAACCCATGGCTCCACAAACACACCATCCTCCCCCATCTCTATAATTCGGGTTCGACAGATCTTGCACTCGAGTTCACTCGGAGATCTGAGTCAATTCGAATTCAAGCTGAATCAAAGCCGAGTTCAGGAGGTGAGGAGGGCTGGGGCTGTGCTCTGAGCTTGGCTAAGTGACCAATAATCAATAAATTAACCCGACTTTACCACCCCCAGGGCAAAAACAGGTATTTTCGGCCTATTTCTCGGCATTAAAAGACAAGTATTATGAAAACTACATATTCATAAACGACTGTAAGAGAACGGATTAAGCATATA
>JAJBAY010000078.1 GCA_020532515.1 Candidatus Cloacimonadota bacterium
CAGAACAATGATCAATACTCTCTTCATCTTTCCTCCATCCTTTCTCAGGACAATTATTAAGTTATTTATAATGTAATTCATTCTGCTACGGATACGAGATGCTTTAAAACTTAAAGGGGCAAAGCTGATTTTTTGTCAATGACTTTCTGCAATAAAGGGGATTTATGCTGAAACAGTAGCGCAGAACGTTGTTTCTACGAAATTGCATCTGATAGAATCTTCATCTTTTCGCAAGAGCAGCGCCCTGCGCCACTTTTGCAGAAAGCACCAAGACCATAAGCTCTCCCTCTTGTCTTTGACTTGACTTTAACGGGATTTGGACTCGAATTCAGGAAACAGAGAAGAACTGGCAGACGCAGATGCCTTTATATATTATTTTCCTTGCCAGAATCAAAGCAATCAGAGATATTGTATTAAAGTCAAAATGCTGGAGGAAAAAAATGGTATCTTTATATCTTGTATTGTTCTTCGCTGCCCTGGTGGTGATCATCATCGCCCGCGGCGTAATCGTGGTACGTCAAGCCGAAGTAGTAATCATCGAACGTCTGGGAAAGTACTATAAGACCCTGCCCAGTGGACTTCACATCATCATCCCCATCTTTGATAAAGCGCGCTCCATCCATTGGCGTTATAACAAAGCCGATTACCGCGGTCAGGTGGTGGTAGTACAAAAAGAGGAAAACCGCATCGATATGCGGGAAAATGTTTACGACTTTCCCCGCCAGAATGTGATCACAGCGGACAACGTGTCCATGAATATCAACGCGCTTTTGTATTTCCAGATTACGGATCCTTACAAAGCCGTATATGAAATCGGGAATCTGCCTGAGGCCATCGAAAAGCTGACGCAGACCTCCTTACGTAACGTGATCGGTGAACTCACGCTGGATCTGACCTTTACCTCCCGGGATTCGATCAATCACAAGTTGCGTTTGATCCTGGATGAAGCTACCGATAAATGGGGCGTGAAGGTAAACCGGGTGGAACTGCAAGAGATTCAACCTCCCGAAGAGATTCGCACTGCCATGGAAAAACAGATGCGGGCTGAGCGCGATAAACGTGCTAAAATCCTCACCGCCGACGGTGAAAAAGAATATCAGATCAGAGTGGCTGAAGGCGAACGCCAAGCCAGGATAGCCCGTGCCGATGGTGAAGCGCAATCCAGACTGCTGGTGGCGGAAGCCGAACGTAAATCCATCATGCTGATAGCTGAAGCGTTGAAAGATACTGGCGCCGATCCTGCCAAATATCAGATCGCCCTCAAATACATCGAGGCCTTCCATAATCTGGTACAAAAAGGTGACAAGACCGTGGTGCTGCCCTATGAATCTTCCGCGCTTTTGGGCTCGGTAAAGACGATGGCCAATCTATTTGATAAAGGGCTGTAAAGACGGCTGAACTATAAATAAATTATTTAACTGAAAAGAGAAGGGGAGCCTCGTGTGAGACCCCCCTTTGTTTATGTCAATTTGTCTGAGTCGTTTTAGGCCTTGATGCCAAAGCTATGCGCTGGCGTGCTGTTGGATTGGATGCGTCTCGCGTCCAACAAGGCCGCAGGACTTGAAACAAGACGAGCAGGCTGACAAAGGGGAACCTGCCCCAAAAAGGGGAGCGCGTTCCGCGCTCTGCAGGCGAGACGCCTGCAATCCTGAAGCTCTCGCGTCGAATCCATTAGCCAATTTACTCTTTATCCGTGTCAATCCGTCTAATCCATTCAATCCGTGTGACTATTCTTTTGTTTGCTGCACGCACCGTCTGAAGACAGTGCTACGCCGGCTGAAGCCAGCGGAACAGCCGGATAAATCCAGCGTTACGATAGCGGGATGAACCATAGTTGTGATTTTCGGATGCAAGCGCTACTGTTCCATCTCGATGAGCGGGATATTCAGCTCTTCGGTGCCGGGAATTACAAAGCGTCCATCTCTGATGATGTCGGTTCTCGAGCCATCTGCATGCACCGCTGCGATCACTTTTAACATCTCATAGGGTAGTGTGATATCCAAGTGCGCCATTAGATAGGCATTTACAGGATCTGTCTTGCGGGTAGCGGAATGTTCGTTTTCCACGGCGATCATCTCCTTGCCATTCACGAAGCTGGGATGCGGGGAGTCCTCTTCGTGGCTGAAGCAGGTATCACCGATGGCAAAGTGCGGCCCCATCTTCTCGATAATGAGAATGGGCAAAAGCGACATGATATCGTGCTTCTTGGCGATCTGATAGGCGGTGGTATTGGTGCCGATGGCAAATTCGCCAATGGGCAGGGTCTTGTGTGGTAAGAGCAGGTTTTCGTGCACGTAGTTTTTGGCTTCGATAGGATCGTCATAGTTTGTGCAGGAATAATCCTTCACCCAGCCATCCTCAAAATGGACGCGGAGGTTGAAGAATCTCAGGCCATTCAGGTAGATGTCTTCCACATGCAGGGTGCCTGTGGTTCCTTCCAGAACGGGAGAGGTAAAGACTTCACCCACAGGGATATTGACGTCGGCAACGCAGTTCTCGAAAAGGGTTTCGAGGTTGGGGTTTTTGAGCTTATGCATCTGCACCTTGATATCGGTGTCGTTGCCGGGTTTGCCCTGTACATGCACGTAATCTGCGGTGTCCAGCACGTCGATGATATGCTGTTGAATCTTGGCGTAGTGGGCGCTATCTAAAAGATTGATTTTGAGGGTATCGGCAAAGATTTCCGGGAAGTTTTCGCCAATCTCGGTGGAAGGAAAGGCGATGATGGTAAAGCTGGCTTCATCGCGTTTGTAATATTTGTAATAGATCTGGCCAAAGCGTGCATTCTGCTCCTGGCTCAGCTTCTGTTGCTCTTCACTGAGCTTCAGGCAAGTGCTTTTGCTTTCCGGTGAAAAGGGAGTCTCACCAAAAAGCTCCACATACAAGGGGCCTGCCTGCAGGGCAATGAGGTCTTTCAGCTCTTCATAGCTGCTTTCCATGGCTTTCAGGGACTTCTCCATATACTCCCGGTCCAGGTTGAGAGCGTTGTCATAGCGGTGATCGTAAGGGTGTTGACGATTGATGCCCATGGTGTGAGGTCTGGGAACCAGAGCCTGGATACCGATGGCATTCAGTTCATCGATGACGAGCCGGCCCAAAGCCTCCATGCCCGCTGGAATCAAGAGTGTGGCGTACTTTTTCTTGCTGTAGTCCTTTTTGGCACGGACAAAGCCATCCACCCAGCTTTTAACTAGGAATTTAGCGATTGCGGCCAATTCCTGCGGCGGATAATTGCGCATGAAATCTGCCATTTTGAGATCGTGTTCACTGAGATAAAATCCATAGCGGTACAGATAGCGGATATCGTCCAGATCAGCATCGCGCACGATCTTATAAAAATAATCCTGTTCGGGAGAAAAGCGACTAAGCAGGGAGGCTTTGCTCATGAATTCAATATCCCTCTGGGTCTCCTCGCGATAGATAGCCAGCCAGGCTTCATAATCCGGAGTGTCCGCATTATCCAAAAGCCGGAAATAGAGATTCAGAGTGATTTCCAGGTTTGCATAGTCCCCCATCAATAGAAAGTAACGGCTACTGTAAGCACGGTTAAAAGCCGCGCTGAGGAAGGCTCCCATCTTGTCACCGTAAAGCTTATGGGCATAATCCGGATTGGCCAGGCTCTTCTCATAGCCCTTATCGGGATCCAGGGAAGCATAATAATCAGCATTCATCTGCTGCAATTCTTTTAGGGGGATGTTCTTAAACAGGGGATCCGCAGAAAGCTTCTGGGCAAAATTCCAGGCTTGAAGGACAATCAGGCGATAGGCATTGAAAAATTCATGATACGGATTTTGCAGGGTGATTTCACCATCTCGCATTTGGGCAATAAGCTGTTCGCATCTGGGCTTGGCTGCGAGCAATTGAGTCTGGATCTTCTCGTAATAGGTATCCATAGGTTTTTCCTCGATGTTTATTAATTTTAAACTATTTATGATCAGCCTGAAACCACCGGATCTGTCAAATGCTGATGAATCCTGAGAGCAGAGCCCCAGATGTCTGAGGCTCTACTATACAGGCTGTTTATTTTATAATTATCCTTTGTACTGCTCTGCCAAACGTCTGGATAGCACCGCCAGGGAGGCAAACATATCCACATACTCGACAATGATATCCGGCGGAACGATAATCTTGTGTGGGGTGAAATTCCAGATGGCTTTGATGCCGGAATGCACCATGATATCGGCGATCAATTGGGAAGAATCCGGAGGCACGGTAATAATGCCAATGCGGATATCCTGCTGCAGGGCCATCGCGGTGAGATCCAAAGCGGAATAAACCGGAACACCATGGACCTGGGTGCCAATCTTAGCCGGATCGTTGTCAAAACCAGCCACAATGGACAGTCCCTTTTGAGAAAACTCCTGGTAGCCCAGCAGCGCACTGCCCAGATGGCCTACTCCCACCAATAAACTGGAAGAGGTATCCACCCAATTGAGCAATTTCTCAATAGCTTTTTGCAGGGGCTCCACTTCGTATCCGGTCTTGCTGGGGACCACTCCGGTAAAGGAGATGTCCTTGCGCACCAAGGTCTGATGGATATTGGAAAACACGGAGATCTTGGTGGCAGACGCCTCTTTGAGGCCTGCCTTTCTCAGCCGGGTCAGCACCTCAATATACTGAGGCAGCCGCTTTAGAGTAGAAGTGGGAATCTTATCCATGAAGGCCTCCTATTCTACTGGGAAAGCGTGAATGAAGCCTGAAATATGCAAGGTGGAAAGCACTGTCCCGACCACTATGCCCAAGATGATAAAGAGCTTGAAATAATCCTGCGCTTTTAACATACTTACCATATCGTGATTGCGGGATAGATAGGCGCTGGCCGCATAGAACTCCTCGCCGATCAGTGTGTAATCACAGGTGGTAATAAAGAAGGGGATCTGGGTGACGGCGTCTGTAGCTGCGATCTGGATGGCACCTGCCTGGTTACCGGTCTCGGTGAGCAGCAGGGCCTCCGCATTGAAAAAGCCCATATAGAATATGGTGGCCACCCGCTCGCGCACTGTGATGCCATTGACACCGGCGCAGAAGGGGAATTGATCGTAGCTGATAAAGAAGATATCATTCTGATTGTAAGAATCCGGACGGCCGACTTCGCTGTAGGAAGTGGAGATGATCTCCTGAGCCAGAGGCAGGACCATATAATCGCAATGAGGATTGATCAGGCGGATGTCATATTCTGCGGTTTTTTTGGCTACCTGAGCCAGGATCATCAGCGAAGCAATGGTGCAGACATCGCCAAGACTGCCCCAACCGGGAACAAACATCACCGGGCGCCCCATTTCTGTGGCTCTGCCGATAGCATTGTCCAATTCCTGCAAACCGGCGATAGGACGGATATAGACTTCTTTTCTGCGGGTAATGATGATCGCATAAACCACCAGGAAGAGCATCAGGAAAGTAGCTATCAAGGTAAGGGTCTTGCTCTTATCAAACCATTGGGAAATGGGGTAATACCAAGTATTACCATCGGGTTCAGCATGGATTTCCGAGAGCAGAAAGGCGCTTTTGGTGTCGGTTGCCATCAGTCTGTATTGATAGCTGCGCATGGCTTTTTCTCGCCAGGACAGCATGATCTTGCGCCAGGCTTTGTCGCTGGTGGCAGCTTCTGCTTCCTTGTAGGCAGGATGATTGATGATAAAGTCATACTCTGCTTTTGCCGCTTCAAGCTCCATTTGCAGCTCTTCATCCGGCTGAGTGAGCTTTGCCAGCTCGGCCTCAAGCTCCGTGATCTTCTTCTGGCGATTCTGCATTTCCTGATTGAAAGATTCTCTATACAGCGGAACATCAAAGTAGATGCCACGCTCTACATCGTTGGCAATGCCCAGGCGGACATTGAACAGGAATCTGCCACTTTCTGCATCATAACTGGAAATAGGCCGGAAGACCACGTCTTCAAAAGGAATGGTGTGATCGTAAGTCCGTGTGAGGGCATTGGCTCTCATACCGGGGCTGAAATCCCAGTCCATTTGGGACTTGTGCAAGACGTCAAAGTGCAGCTTGCTGATATCCACGCCGTCCACAAAGGTGCTCTGGGGTTGATACCTGCGGAAGTAGTCATTATATACCACTTCCTGGCTCACGAGCTCGGGCTCATATTCCTTGCTATGCAGCAGCATCACGGCTATTTCAGCATGGATGTGCTTGATATTTTTGTGCTTTTCCGGGATGGCAAGATGAATCACTTTATCTACATAGTTCTCGGTGATACTACCAATCTCTTCGCCATCCTTGGTTTTGAAGATGAATCTGATCTTATCCACGGTGTATTTTTCGTTTTCGGATATATCATAATTTAGTTTGAGCTTATTGTGCTTTTTGTTGGTGAATTCTGCCAAAGAGATGTAGGCAAGGGGTTTGCCAAAAGATACCAGCATATTGTCGCCCTTGTCATTGGCTTTGTCCATCACCGTGAATTCCGGCAATTTGGGCAGAGCTTTCTGAGAGATATGGCGGAATGAATTTGCGCTCACCGCGGCCATCTGTTCGGCATAATCCATGTACGACAATACGGCTGTGTACTCTGCTGGGTCAAAGCGCTCGCCAGGGAATTCTTCACTGTGATAATACACTGAAGCTGCAGAGAGATTAGGAATTTCAAAGATCTGAACGGCTCTTTGTGCCCAATTTTCGGGCAGCTGCTTGCCTTCTATCAAAATCCCTTTGGGGATGATCCAGCCCTGCCAAACACTGATATCAGAAGCACCCACAGGAGGGTACCATTCAAAATTCATCTGCTTTAGCTCGGTGATATAGCTGGCGTGGACGATGGCAGTGGCATCCGGAGGATTATCTACAGGCACAGCGCTCTGAACCTCAGAGGCAGCAAAAATCCCTCCCCGTTCATTCACGGCAGCCACACTGTAATAATATGTCACACCCTCTTGGGGAATGGCATAAATGCCATCGAACTGGGTGAGTTTGAGGCCGGCAAAGCGTTTATCATCTTTCGTAATCGCTTTAGAGTGCTTATGCAGATAAGCTGCTTTGGTGGTGGCAAAGATGCTGTAGCGATCCAGGATCGTGCTCAGTAACTTTGCATCCAACGGGAATTTTGCAAACAGCGGACTACCCGGCTCTTGATCCTTTTCCTTTTTAAGCTTCGAAGGAGAGCTCTCAAATTCTATCAGCGGTTGATCGCCTGAATCGTAATAATACAGATAGGGAGCCAATACTCCCAGTTTGGGATCCACTTCCAGATAGGTGAGCAAGAACAGAGAATCCGGGCTCACACCCCGATATATATTGTATTTGATCACTCGGTGTTCTTTGGGAAGTGGCTGCCACTTCAGGATAATTCCGCTCCCGTCATCATCAGGCATATCAGATGCGCTGAACTCCGATATTTTAACCGCGGAAGTGCTGGCAGAAAGGCAGGAAATGCCGGCCAGGGCCAGCAAGATCAGGATAGCGAAAATATATGTTCTTTTCATGTGTTCCCCATCATAAGGGTATTAAAATGCCTGGGTAAAGCTTCTTAGCCATCTGTTTTACGAAAGCTGCCGGCGCAGCATATACATACTGCGCCACTCGCTTCATCTATACTATTTTAAAATACCTATGACGTCATTGACCAGGAACTGAATCCGCCCGATCAAAAGGGAAATACGAGCCATCACGGTGAGACCAAATGAGGCTCCGAAGCCGATCATCATATACCACTTTCCTACTCCCACGAACTTCCCATAGACTCCGGTATGAGCCTTGGAGAAGAAGAAATACAGCAGCACCGCTATAGTTCCGACAAAGATCAGGAATAGATTCACGGTCTCGATCGGCACCATGGCCTGACGCATCTGCACCAGGATGGAAGCGTGGATACCCATGGGCACTCCCATACCTACTCCCATCATCGAGAAAGCGATGGGGTAGCGGGAAAGCCAGCCCAGCTTGCGCGAAAAACGCAGGAGATAGAGCATACCCATGATGGCGGGGATGATTAGCACAAATTGATGCTTGATGACAATGGTCTGCCACACATAGGGCACGAACACACGATTGTAGGTATAGACCAGGCCATAGCCCAGGGAAATACCCACCAGCATCTGTTCTGCTGCCTGATAAAAGGGGTTGTCTTTGTACAGGAAGGAGAAAATACACAGCGTGAAAAAAGCTCCCACCAGATTGCTAAACATTTCGAAACTCATTTCATCCTCCTCTTAATTCTTTGCCTGACGCATTTTTTGGATGAAGTATCCTATGTTACCCAAGATGATAAAGACAATGATCATGATATGAGCTACGCTTTGCGCGTTCATACCAATGCGGGCAACTTTGAACTTATACAAGGTATTGCGGGTAAGGCGATTCAGCTCACGATACATGGTCTCCCCCATTTGGGTCCTAAGTTCAGGGGTTATACTGGTGACATCAATGACCACCTGGCCGCTCACGTCTTGTTTGAGACTATTCAACAAGGCCATATTCTCAGGATACTTTGCACTAAATGCAATGTATTCATCAGGACTAAACTCAGCTTTGGTCTGAGTGGTGATCCGGATGAGCTTCTTGACGGATTCATCTTCCAGGATCTCACGGCCAAAGGGACGTCCGGGCAGGATCTTGTTGCCATCTTCATCGATTTTGATGCTGTAATCTATGGTGGGATCACGGTAGGCTGCAAATACATCCACCAGCTTTTCATATTCGGCGGCGCCCTTGAGACCGGTAAGCATACCGATCAATTGGCCTGATTGCAGATAGGGATACATGTCTGCCGCCATCACAGCGGTTACTCCCACGGCTACGTTGAGGCCATATTTGGGACGAGCGTACACGATCCACATACCGCCGGCAGATGATCCGGAAAATTCCACGGCAAGATTCATCTCACTGTAGTTATTGATCCCGCGCATAATGGGCAGGTTTTCCAGTTTACGTCCTTCGGCATCGGTGTTCATGGTATTGGCGATGTTATCACCCATACCCAAAACCATCGCAAAAGCTTGGGGTTTGTAACCAAAATTACAGTAATCTACCCCACTCTGGATATTCGGAAATTCTTCTTTCACCGAATTGATGGCGTAATCGATAATTGGTGCACCGGCTGGGAACCAGGTGAGGGTGAAGACTTTCACGTTGCGCTCAAAGCAATGGCGCAGGATCGCCACTTCCATCGGAAACAGTTCCGGCATGGTAGCGGCATCATGATAAAAGCTCATCAGAATAGCGCGATCACTCCTTCCCGCGAAGCTATCGATCATCTGATACAGATTCTCCGTGGGTGGCGTGGTTACGTTATCGGAATTGTAGGGAATCATCAACGGAATGATAATCGCCAAGGCTACAACGATGTAGATCCAGCGGCGATCGAGTTTTTGCATTCTTTCGAAAATATTCATATATACCTCAGCATGGATCAATCACCGCCCAGGTATGAGCGTTCGATTCCCAATAAGATTTTAAGTGATGTAGCCACTGAGCCAAGACCCACGCCCAGCATAATCCCGCGTTTGGAGGCCAGATTTGGCACGTCCAGAATCCACTGCGAAATAGTGGGAAGGTGCTTTGACAATTTCACTCCCAGCGGAACCTGCGCCAGCATCACCACGATCGCAGCCACCAGAAGCACTGTGGCTTCAGGACTACGGGCACGGAATGCTTTGTAAGCGGCAGATGCCATATAGAAGGCCAAGAGGGAAAACATGGTCGCACTCATCGGCATTTGAACGTTTTCAAACATCCACATAAATAGTCCACCTTTCTGGATACCGCCAATAAAGCCGGCCAAACAGGTGACAATGAAACTGCCAAAGAAGAAATAGCTATATTGCCATTTCGGCGCTTTCAGCTTGATCTTGTTGGAGTGCATCAGGGTGAGCGAAAGCACGCCCAACAGCATCGCAAAGGGCGCTGAAGCATAGGCCCAAGGCAGGTAGAATTGATTATAGAATAC
Organism: Candidatus Cloacimonadota bacterium; assembly: GCA_020532515.1. Lineage (GTDB taxonomy): Bacteria > Cloacimonadota > Cloacimonadia > Cloacimonadales > Cloacimonadaceae > UBA5456. Next base: position 9,893 of record JAJBAY010000078.1, read on the forward strand.
TTCTTGGAGGACATAGTGCGGACTGAAAGCCCAGACCACCCAGATCAGTCCTCCAACGATCACGATTAATAATGGAATTGTCTTCTTCATTCAAAAACCTCGTTTATTTCTCTGGCAGTAAAGTGGTTAATCCAGT
>JAJBAY010000079.1 GCA_020532515.1 Candidatus Cloacimonadota bacterium
CGCTTTTCCGCTACGCTCCAAAGCACCGTCAGAGAACTTTAAAGGTTGAAAATAGTGGTGCAGTTTAAACTTCCAAAAGTGGTGCACTTTAAAATTCCATTGACACCAAGCCAATTCTGCTATGCATATCAAACCGTATGATATACCTTCATTTTCCCAAGTTAAGCATGATAAGAGTGCTTTCTACTATACAAAACCTCAGGCTGACTTATGTAAAGAGTGTGGCTTTTCTTGTGATGAGTTTCGTCATGGCCTAGGCATAGAAGAATTTAAGTTTTTTCTTATTCCAACTATCAATTCACTACCTGATAAATTGGTACTGGAGAGCACAATGTCAGCAGAGAATATATATGAGGTGATAAAGGATAGGTTCGTCTATCCTGTGGGGATTAACAATATTGATACTTATCAGAAGGTTATGGATATTATCAAGCACAGCGAGACCATATAACACTTTGTGAGTTTTTCTGCGTCAGTTATGATCTTGTATCATAGGATAGCTGTCGTTGCCCTGCACTCCCATGAAACGGCGGGAATGGAGTATGCGCTCCCGAGATACCGATAGGTTTTTCATCATTGTTATAGACTATCTGATCGTCCTTGATCCAAGGTGCCAGTGCTTTGATATAATCCCTGGCATCATCCAGGCTGTTGGACTTGGTATCCAGAGCCATGAGATTGTCCATCACTTCAACAGCGTCGTTTAGTGGGTATATCTTGTCTTGGGCAGCCAGAGCTCGGCAGATATCACTGGTGCGATCATCCAAGATCACCACGAGCTTGTAATACTTTACTTTGGCTTTCTTGTAGCCCTGCAACCTTCCGAACTCCCTGATTCTAAGTGCTGTATGTTCTGCCAGTCCCTGCCAGTAGTGAGAGGACTTGTCTGCAATGCCCCAAACTGTTCTTTGAGAGCATCTGCCAAAGGGTTTGGAGCAGGGGGAAGATCTGTCTTGGAGCTGCGGGACAGCGAATGCGAGATATAGAATCTGCGGAAATCCGCCAGATCCGAGCGATCGGCGGGCTATTGTTTTTCTGTAGGAGGAGTGTAATCGATCATGATCATTCTCAAGGACGGTGTTCTATCAGCATCTATCTACTTTCGCAGGAACGGCGTGCTATTATTACTTTCGCAGGAACGGCGTGCTATTATTACTTTCGCAGGAACGGCGTCCTGCGCTACGGGTGGGGGGCAAAAAAGCCCCGCGGGGCGGGGCTTTTATCTGCTTATTACTTAGTTAGTTATTTGCGTTTCAGTTTCGGGGCAATCTCCAATTTCGGAGTACGGGCAGGCGAGGGACTGCTTGTGGCAGGGGTAGAGCTCATTATTTCTCCACCGGATCTGGCACCATTCCCAGCTTTTACTCTGAAGAAATACTTATTGCCAGGCAGACCTGAGATGGCTACGGGGACCATATTGGTCTCCACCCAACCCACTGAGACAAAGGGTCCGGCAGGGTTCGGGCTTTTCTCGACATGGTACCAGGTAGCACCATCCACAGGGCTCCAGTTCAGGATGATATTGCTGCCAACCTGGCTGATGACGAGATCAGTAACGCTGCCCAGGCTGCCAGCCGTCCCCTCGCTAAGGGTGATATTGTCTATGTACCAATTGTTGATTGCGTAGCTATCCACACCGGAGGCTACGAAGCGGATCTTGAAGATGCGGTTCGAAGCATATTGGGAGATATTGTAGCTATAAGTGGTCCAGTCCAGCTCTCCATCCAGTGAGCTATATTCACCCAGCCAAGTCCAATGATCGCCATCCCAGATCATCCAGGTCATGGCGTTTTCAACAGAGGCATCGTCGTTACTCAAACACAGATCGAAGCTGAATTGAACTTGATCCATACCTGTGGTATCGAATTCATGACTGTTAAGAGCAATTTCGTAGTTAAATTCCCGGGGATAGTAGTAAAAATTCACAGAGGGCTCAGGTGATCCTATCTCAGCATCGACCCACCAATTGTCGCCTTCTTTAGTCCAGTGATTGGCTGCGAAACCTTCGCTGTCCCAGTCTTCTGTGAAGGGTAGTGCGATGGGTTCGGGCATCACAATGCCTATGGTGATGTCATCCAGGCTGATGTAGTAGGGTTCATAGTTCAGCCAGCCCTGAATGCCGATATAGTAAGTACCTGCTGTGTTGGGAGTAAAGGTCCCGTAGAATCTCTGGTAAGCACCATTGGTCACACCCGTCTGAGGAACCACGATTCAGGTCATAGCACCGATAGAGCCGTGGCTGCCATATTTCACCTGAATTGTGGCATCACCCGGTACATTGCTGTTTTGACGGGCATAGAATTCGATGAAGTATTCCGTATCGGCTGCCAGCTCCATGGGCCTGATCAGGCAGGATTGTCCTTCCCATGCCAGAGAGGAATTGAAGTTTCCTGTCCGGGGCGTGCGGTTGAAGATAGTCTCGGAACTATTTGCCGTCCAGTATTTGTAGAGATAGTCTGGACCGGTGGCCTGCATCCAATCCTTGATAGTGGAGGACTGATCGGTATTCCCCACTTCGAAACTTTCCACAAAGGGGAAGCTCGTGATGGGCAGAGGCAGTTCATCGATGATGATATCATCCAGACTGATGTACCAGGGAACGTTATTGATCCAGCCCTGAATACCGATATAGTAAATGCCAGAGCTTGTCGGGCTGAAGGTCCCGTATAAGTCTTGGTAATCACCATGGGTCAGACCCGTTATAGGGATGATGTTTTGGGTCATGCTCGCGAGAGAGCCTTCTCTGCCGTATTTAACTTTTATCGTAGCATTTGCGGCATTGGGGCCATCTTGACGGGCAAACAGCCGCATATAGTAAGTCTTACCAGCTATAAGCTCTATTGGCCTGATCAGAGCGGAATGACCGTCATATTGCAGGGTAGCGTTCCAGACACTGCTTCTGGGGCCTCTGTTATGGTCCGTAAGGGAACTATTTGCCGTCCACTTTCTGCCCGTGTAATCGGGGCCCACTTCTTGAAACCAATTCTTGATTGTGGTGGATTGATCGGTGTTTTCCAGCTCGAAACTTTCCCTAAAGGGGAAGCTCGCAATGGGAGTGGCCAATTCAGCGATGGTGATGTCATCCAGGCTGATGTATTGTACGAGATGGTTTGCCCAGCCATGAATAGCGATATAGTAAGTATCGGTACTGGAGGCTGTGAAGGTACCGAAGAACCTTTGGTAATTTCCATTGGTCAGGCCGGTCTGGGCAATGATGGTTTGATCTATGAGAGAGCCATCGACACCGTAAAGAACCTGAATCTTGGCATTTGCGGGATTATCTGTGTCTTGACGGGCATAGAGCTCGAAGGAATAAGCCTTGCCGGCCGTGAGCTGTATGCGTCTGGTCAGAGAGGTATCTCCGTTATACAGCAGGAATGTGTTCCAGGTTCCTGTTCTGGGTGCTCTGTTGTAGTCGGTATAGGTACTGTTTGCTCTCCAGTTTCTTATGGAATAATCAGGACCGAAGGTTTGATTCCAATTCTTGATAACCGTAGAACCATGAGTATTCCCGGTTTCAAAACCTTCCACAAAGGGGAGGCTGGTGATGGCAGGGGCCAGCTCATCAATGATGATATCATCCAGGCTGATGAACCAGGGATTGCTATTGATCCAGCCCTGAATGCCGATATAGTAAGTACTGGTAGCCCAGGGAGTGAAAATCCCGTAGAACCTTTGATAGTCACCAGCCACCAGACCTGTCTCAGCAATAATGCTGAGATTCATAGCGGCGAGAGTGGGCTGACTGCCGAATTTCACTTGAAGGGTGGCATCAGCAGGGTTCGTGCCATCCTGACGGGCATAGAACTCGATGAAGTAGGTTTTACCCGAAGTCAGATGTATGGGCCGGTACATACAGGACTGGCCGTTCCACATCAGGGTAGCGTTGAATGTGCCGGATCTGGGCTCTCTGTTGTTAGCTATCTCGCCCTGGTTTATCAGCCATTCTTTGCCGGTATGTTGGGGGCCGGTGATTTGACCCCAATCTTGGGGTGGTAACATATTAGTATGTCCGGTATCGAAATTCTCCCTGAAGGGGAGGCTCGTGATGGGGGGCACGATATCGATGGTAATGTCATCCAAACTGATACGCCAGGGAGTGTTATTGATCAAGCCCTGAATACCGATATAGAAAACACCGGTAGCCGCAGCAGTGAATGTTCCGCTTATCTTTTGATAATTACCACTGGTGAGGCCCCTGGAAGCAATGATAGTTCGATCCATACCGGCGAGAGTGGGCAGGCTGCCGTATTGAACCTGAATTCTGGCATTTGCGGAATTATCGCCATCTTGACGGGCATAGAGCTCGACGGAGTAGATCTTACCGGCAATCAGCTCTATTCTCCTGAACAGTGTGGACTGTCCACTATATCTCAGGATTGCGTTCCAATTGCCAGTTCTGGGCGCGGTGTTGTAGAATTCACCGTTATTGCTGGCCGTCCAGAATTGGCCAGAGTAAGTAGGCCCATCAATTTGAGCCCAATCCTTGATCATGGTGGACTGATCAGTATTTTCGGTTTCGAAACCTTCAAAGAAGGGGAAGCTCGCGATGGAGGGAGCAGGAGGCAATTCTGCGATGGTGATATCATCCATACTGATGTACCAGGCATTGTTATTGATCCAGCCTTGGATACCGATATAGTAATCGCCTGTGCTTTGGGGAGTGAATACCCCGTAGAACCTTTGATAATCACCATTGGTCAGGCCAGCCTGGGCTACGATGGTTTCAGTCATAGTGGTGGGCGTAGTGCCGAATTTGGCCAGGACTTTAGCATTAGCAGGATTACTGCCATCTTGACGGGCAAAGAACTCCAGGGAGTAAGCCTTGCCGGCGGTTAGCTCTATTTTCCTGGTCAGGAAAGCTTGTGATTCCAGTCTCATACGGACGTTCCAGGCGCCTGTTCTGGGTGTGTTGTTGTAGGTTAAGGTGTTCGTACTTGGCATCCAAGAGCCATCCATATATTCAGGACCGGGGACTTGATTCCAATTGTTGACATAAAATGACCCAAATGCATTTCCTGTTTCGAAGCTTTCATAGAAGGGGAAGGTTCTGATAGTAGTGTCCCAATCACGTTCCTCGATGGTAATGGCATCCAGACTGATATACCAGGGGATGGAATTGATCCAGCCCTCAATACCGATATAATAAATACCGGTGCTGGGGGGAATGAACGTTCCGTAAAACGATTGGTAATCTCCATTGCTCAGACCAGTTCGCGCTATGATGGTTTGATTCAGGCCAGCCAGAGTGCCTTCAGTGCCGCATTTGACCGTAATTTCGGCAGCAGAAGTGTCCGTACCGTCTTGACGGGCATACAGCCTTATGCCGTAAAATTTACCGGCAGTCATCTGCACAGGCCTGATGAGGGTCGATTGTCCGTTATAAGCCAAAAAGGCGTTCCAAAAGCCAGCTTTGGGCAGTCTGTTGTAGTCTCCGGCAGTCCTGTTTGCAGTCCAGGACCTGCTGATGTACTGATGACCGGTGATCTGAGCCCAATTCTTGATATTGCTGGACTGATCAGTATTGTCAACTTCAAAACCTTCAGTGAAGGGGAAGTTTGTGATGGTGGCAACGGGGGTGTATTGTAAATATACATTGGGGCGGAAGTTTTCAGCAGAACCATTACTGGTGGGGACGGTGGAATCCCCATTCCAGACAAGATGCTTACCTGGAACCGAGCTTGCAAGAATTTGCCCTCCTTGATAAGCGCCACCAGCTGCGGAGCTGCCCGTTCCGCCAAAGTTCCTTTCTACCAGGATCATCAGATGATCGTTCCGGTTCAGATTAAAGGTTGTGGAGAAAGTGTAGGCATTCCAGGCGTCGGGCGTTGTACCGGTTCGGGTTGCATTGTAAACCAGGGTGGCGCCACTGATCATGTTGGCCCAGGTGCCATTAACCAAGGTGGGGGTGTTTGTGGTTTTCAGGTATATTTTGGTGGGCACTGACGCTGTTGTTTCCAAGGTGGCCAACCATCCTACCTGAACAAGTTTGATGTTCTGCGCATTGGTCATTGCTATACCGATCTCAGCGGCAGTATATAAGGCAGCGCTGCGTTCGTAACCAAAATAGCTTCCCAACGGATAGCGCTGAGTCTCAGTTCCTGTGCCGATCACCATCTCCTCGGCAAACAAGCCCAGCGAGAGCGCCAGGATACAGATGAGTAGGATAAACTTCTTCATAATAGAATACTCCTAATTTTAGATATAAAGTTTTGATGGGTGAATGGGTATAGATGTGGGGGGATGAGCCTTTCCAAACGCGCCAAAGCAGGCTGGGGCAGGACATCACATTTACTTTTGAAGCTGTGTGTGAGAGATAGTTCAGGGAAGAAGCTGCTGAGGCAGAAATCTTCTGCGAATGTAGTGCAAAGCTGCAGGTAAATTGCATCTGCTAAAGAGGAGGGATTCCCTGAGTGTATGATTAAACTATTTAAAATCGTTACGCGACTCTGCGCAGACCAAGCCTGTTCTGAAGGGATGATGGCCAAGTATGTACTGCACAAGCTCCTAAACATCAAAATGGATCCTTTTCTTAAGTATTCAGCATTAAACAAAACCAAGTGCTTTTACCAAAAACTTTCAGCAAGCACGAAGCGGGAAAAGAATGATGTACCAAACAAAACAAGTCTTTGAAACAAGTCAAGTAAAAAGAAATATTATTTTACCTTCAAGCCTCAGAGTTATATCTTGTAAGGTGTTAGAGATTTCAGGCCAGTACAGGTTTTTGTGCTCTCGGCTTGATAAACAGGCAGATACAGGCGCAGATCAGATAAGGCCTGGGCTTGGGGTCTATCAGAAGATAGAGAATGCGAGGACAAGGGCAGGACTTTGAAGATATAGATCGGCAAATAAAGCAGATATGGGATATTGCCCAGAGTGGTGAGACCTATATATGAATACAGGCAGAAATGCAGGATAAGCTGGACAGGGGAGATCGAATTCGGGGTGAAAGATCTGTGTACTATTGTCTATATCGTGGGCCATGTTTATATTGTCAACTTCCACAGGAACAGGCGTCCTGCGCTGAACAGTAGGGTATGGAAAGAGCCCCACGGATGCGGGGCCCTTTCAGCTTATGGATTTGTTGGTTATTGGCGTTTCAGAGCAGGAGTTCTTAGACCTGGTTGAGAGATCACATTGGGGCTGGAAACAGAGGCATTGTCCAATCTTGGCCCACTGGGTATGTGGCCGTTTCCGGCAGTCATCGTATAGAAGTACTTATTCCAATATGTGCCTGTCATATCGACTTCAATAGCAGCTATTGTGGTATTTGCCGTGCCAAGCCGAACAAAGGGACCCTCAGGATCTTCGCTGTAATATACTCTGTACCAGGTAGCTCCAGCTACTGAGTTGCCGTGCAGTAAGACACCATTTGCAGTTTTAGTTATGACAAGATTTGTCACCGGACCCAGGCCGCCAGCCGGTGCGCCCAGATAGATATTGTCGATGAGCCATTTGTTTAAGTAGTAAGTTTCTTCACCACTGGCCAGATAGCGGATCTTGAAGATACGGTTGGCAGCGTATGTAGAGACATCGTAGGAATAGTTAGTCCAGGGCAGATCATCATCCAGAGAGCTGTAGCTGCCCAAGGTGTGCCAGGTACTGCCATTCCAGATTTGCCAGGTCATTTTGTTTTCCGCATCAGTGCCGTCGTTATCAAGGAACAGATCGAAGCTGAACTCTACGCTGCTCATCCCCCTGGCATCGAAATCATGGCTGGTCAAGGCACTGCTATAGTTTTGAGCCTGTGGGCTCCAGTTAAAGCTTGCAGAGGGGGCAGGGCTTCCGAGATTGGAAATAGTCCCCCAGTTCTCGCTTTCTTTTGTCCAGAGATTAGTCGGTAAATTGTTGTATGTCCATTCTTCGGTGAAGGGAAGCGAGATGGGAGTAATATCATTGTATGTGTAGTAAAGTTTCACATTGGGACGCAGTCCTGGAGTATTATTGTTATTACCGGTGGGAGGGTTATTGCTAGCCCACCAGGTAAGATGAGTGTCGTATATGAGGGTCGAGTGGATTCCGGCACCAGAAGTAGTGCCACCGGCAGCACTGTCGCTGCCATTTCCGCCAACGTTGGTTTCTACCATTACAATCAGGTTTTCACCCATGCCCAAATCAAAGGGGCTATTTAGGCGGTACACATTCCATCCATTGGCACCCGTGCCGGTCTTGGTTTGATTGTAGCGAAGGCTGGCACCACTGATCATGTTTGCCCAGGTGCTCGTGGTCAAGGTGCTGTCGCTGGTACGTTTCAGATAGATCTTGGTGGGTACCGCTGCAGTCGTGGAAATAGTGGCATACCATGCTACATTAGAAATGCTGATGTTCTCTGCACCGATCTCGTCTGCAGTATATAAGGCAGCACTTCGCTCGTAACCATAATAACTCCCCAGGGGGAAGCGTTGGGTGGATGTTCCGGTGCCGATATCCAGTTCGTCTAAACTAGAAGTGACAGTGTAGCTGAGTTTCACATTGGGACGGAGTGAATTCTCAGAACCACCGTCGCTAGGAAAAGTGTTGTTCTCCTGCCAGCAAATATGTTTGCCGTATATGCCGGTAGAGCGGATTCCACCACCGTCCGGAGAAAAAGGAACTCCGGTTCCGCCATAGTTCCTTTCTACCAAAACGATCAGGTTTTCACCTTGAGCCAGAGCAAAACTGCTACCCAGCGTGAAGGTATTCCAGCCGCCCGCCACTGTACCGGTCCGGGTTTGATCGAAGAGCAGGGTAGCACCACTGATCATATTGCCCCAGGCTCCAGTGGTCAAGTCGTTATCCGAGGTAGTTTTCAGGTAGATCTTGGTGGGCACCGGCACTGTTGTGGCAATAGTGGAATACCATGCTACTGTAGAGATGCTGATGCTTTGCGTCCCGATCTCAGCTGCATTGTATAAGGCAGCGCTACATTCGTAACCCCACCAGTACCCAAGCGGGAAGCGTCGGGTATAAGTTCCGGTGCCGATCTGCATTTCTGTGGCAAACAATCCCAGCGAAAGCGCCAGGATAATGATGAGTAAGATAAGCTTTTTCATATAGGGTTCTCCTTAATTTTGGTCTGATTCTTGGGAAAGCTTAATGATGTTTAGATGTGGCTAAGACATCAGATTTGGATTTGAAGGTGGGGTTGATAGTCAGTTCAGGGGGGAATTCGTAGAGGCAGGGACTTTGTGAGGATCCAGGGCGGTGGTGCAGACAAGCTGCATCTGCCGAAGGGCAGAGTCTTTGCAAACTATTTGAGATATTTACGCGATTCTGCTCAGGCCGGGCCTGCTCTGAAGGGAGCATGGACCGGCATGGGCCACTGGGTATCGAAAGCATGATTACAAATCCTTTTTTTTTGTTTAGCATTGAACAAAACCAAGGCTTTTCTGGGAAACCCTTAGCCAGCACAGCGCCGCAACGAATAGAGCAATGTGCCAAGCAAAACTACTCTTTAGAAATAGTCAAGCAAAAAGTAATCTTGTTTTACAGTTTAAATCGCAGTATTATGTGTTTCAGGGTGTTACAGTTTTAATTTTATTGTGGATTTCATGGCTATCGATCTGATAATCCGGCAGAAACAGCATGGATACCGGCTATAAGAAGCCCCTTAGTTGTCGTAGAGATGACGTGGAGATACCGTGGAAAATATCCTCCCATCTCCATGTCATTTTTAGCGTAAGTAATGCAGCAGGCTGCTTGAGCTCAGGGGGTGGAAGGGTTGAAGAAAATGAGAGAACGCCGGATACCAGTTTATATACCATGAGCCTCAATAAGCGAGATCTCTTCATGGATGCAAACCAAGAATACTATAGAGCTGGGGATTTTATCTATGGCAAACTCTATCCTCAGGCTGGTGATATTCTTTCGCCTCTGCTTTTGCTATTTAGCGAAGAGGAGCTCGATGTCAATGGAATTTTAAAGTGCACCACTTTTGGAAGTTTAAACTGCACCACTATTTTCAACCTTTAAAGTTCTCTGACGGTGCTTTGGAGCGTAGCGGAAAAGCGCCGTCAGAAAACTTTTCGC
>JAJBAY010000080.1 GCA_020532515.1 Candidatus Cloacimonadota bacterium
ATGATGTATAATTAGTTGAGAATTGAGAATTGGCGTGCTGGATTCGACACGTCTCGTGTCGAGTGAAATTGGGGTCAATGTAGAATTTAGAATGTATGATGTATAATTGATTGAGAATTGAGAATTGGTCAGCCCGGCTGTCACCTGCTGGGCTGATCGCTTAAGGGCTCTATTCGAAACGTCTTTCCAGTTCAGATAGAAAGCCCTAACCCTAAAACGTTAAAACGCTAAAACGTTAAAACGTTAAAACGTTAAAACGTTAAAACGTTAAAACGTTAAAACGTTAAAACGTTAAAACGTTAAAACGTTAAAACGTTAAAACGTTAAAACGTTAAAACGTTAAAACGTTAAAACCCTAAAAACAGAATTCCATTGACATAAAGGCTAGATTCTAAAGCATGGCAAAAATATCATTTTGACAACGTAGTCCAAAGGAGCTAAAATGCCGTATATTTCTAATACAGATAGAGATAGGCGGGAAATGTTCGACAAAATCGGAGTAAAGGATTTTGACGAGCTGATCCAGGCTATACCTGAAAAATTCCGCGTAAAAGGCGGACTCAAACTGGATAAGGCAATGTCTGAGCTGGAAATCACCAACAAGATCAAATCTCAGACCTGCAAAAACCTTAGCTGTGGCAGTGTGAACTCATTTTTGGGAGCCGGAGTGTATGATCACTTCATCCCTGCCGCAGTAGATTCCATCGTGTCCCGTCCAGAATTTTACAGCGCTTATACACCTTATCAGGCTGAAGTAAGCCAGGGCACGCTGCAATTCATCTATGAATATCAGACCATGATTTGCGAGCTTACCGGCATGGAAATTGCCAATGCTTCGATGTATGACGGCGCCAGTGCCGTGGCTGAAGCGATCCTGATGGCGGTGCGCAAAAACAAACGTGAAAAAGCGATCTTGCCGGCTACGCTCAATCCTGAATTTGTAAAGGTGATCAAAGCCTATACCGAAGGCGTGGGCATAGAATTGCTCACCGTCCCCTCCAAAGGCGGCGTGATCGATCTTCAGGCTCTGAAAGGCATGATGGATGAGAGCATAGGCTCCGTGGTGCTGCAAAGCCCCAATTTCTTTGGCAATCTCGAAGATGTGCATCTATTCTCAGAAATCGTGCATTCCAGCGAAGGCTGCCTGCTCATCGCGGCTGTGGATCCCATCTCACTTACCATCCTGAATGCTCCGGCTGAATATGATGCCGACATCGTGGTGGGCGAAGGTCAGGCTTTGGGTAACAGCATGTATATGGGCGGTCCGCTTTTTGGCTTTTTTGCCACCAAACTGAATATGGCGCGGCAGATGCCGGGTCGCATCGTAGGCGGCACTCTGGATATTGAAGGTAAGCGCGCTTTTGCTCTTACTTTGCAGGCTCGTGAGCAGCATATCCGCAGAGCCAAAGCCACTTCAAATATTTGTTCGAATCAATCCCTTTGCACCCTGGCCGCCACAGTCTATATGAGCTTGATGGGCCGGGAAGGCCTGAAAGAAGTGGCCATTCAGAGTGCACAAAAGGCTCATTATCTGGCCGATGAACTTGCCAAAGTCCCAGGCATCAGCCTGAGATACCAAGCTCCTTTCTTCAAAGAATTTGTGATTCAGACTCCTCTGCCTGCCGCTGAGATCATTGAAAAGATGCTCCCGCGTGGGATTTATGCCGGTGTGAAAGTGGGGAAAAACGAACTGATGATCGCGGTTACCGAAAAGAAACAGAAAGCTGAAATGGATGAATATGTAAAAGCTATGCAGGAGGTCTCTAATGTCTAAGAGCATATTTGAACACTCTTCCCCTGGCTGCAAAGGCGTGGGTCTGCCTCCCCGTGATACTGATATTCCGCTGGATAAGATTATCCCGCAAAAGTATCACAGACAAAGCGCCGCCCGCCTTCCTGAGGTAAGCAAGCTGGACGTGATGCGTCACTATATCGAGCTGTCACACAAGAACCATTTTATCGAAAAAGGGCTCTATCCTCTGGGTAGCTGCACCATGAAATACAATCCCAAGATTCATGAGGTGCTGGCGCGCCACAGCTGCTTTACGAATCTGCATCCTTATCAGCCGGAGAGCACCATGCAAGGCGCTCTGGAGCTGCTTTATGAGCTGCAGGAAGACCTGGCTGAGATCTCGGGCATGGCAGCCGTAACTTTGCAGCCGTCTGCCGGAGCTCAAGGCGAATTCACCGGAATCAAGATCATTGAAGCCTATCACAAAGCCAAGGGCAATACTCACAAGACCAAGATCATCATTCCGGATAGTGCGCATGGCACGAATCCTGCCACCTGCCATCTGGTAGGCTACGATGTGGTAGAGCTGAAATCGGACGCTCAAGGGCGTTGTGACATCGCTCATCTCAAAGAGCTGGTGGATGAGAATACCGCAGGCTTTATGCTCACCAATCCCAATACCCTGGGCCTATTTGAGACTCATATTGAAGAGATTGCCGAGATCATGCATTCTGTGGACGCACTCATCTACATGGATGGCGCGAATATGAATGCACTGCTGGGCATTGTCCAGCCGGGCAAGATCGGTTTTGACATTATTCATTATAACGTGCACAAGACTCTATCCACTCCTCACGGTGGTGGTGGCCCTGGTGCCGGACCTGTGGGTGTGGTGGAAAAGCTACTCCCCTTCCTGCCGGTGCCTATGATTTCCAAGGATGCGGATGGCTACCATCTGGATTATAGTCACGAAAAGACCTCCATCGGCAAGGTGCACACATTCTATGGCAATTTTGCCGTGCTGCTGCGTGCCTATATCTATGTCAAGATGCTGGGAGCAGAAGGTTTGCGCAGGGTAAGTGAAAACGCCATTATCAATGCAAACTACCTGATGGCGATCCTCAAAGACTATTATCATATCCAGCATTTGGAACACTGTATGCATGAATTTGTGGCGGATGGAACCAGGCAAAAGAAAGCCAATGGCGTGAGCACTTTGGACATAGCCAAACGCATTCTGGATAAAGGCTTCCACGCTCCCACAGTATATTTTCCTTTGATCATTCCAGAGGCCATGATGATCGAGCCTACCGAGACTGAAAGTCTGGCATCGCTGGATGCTTTTGCCACGGCCATGATCGAAATCGCTCAGGAAGCAAAGGAAAATCCAGATTTATTACATGGAGCGCCTTATACTACCCCGGTAAGACGGGTGGACGATGTGCGTGCCGTAAAACAGCTCGATCCCATTTTCAAGATCGAAGAATAAAGACTTTTTACAAGGAGCTTTTTAGATGAAAAGACTTAGCATATTGATCATAACCCTGCTCTGCCTTAGCGGAATCTACGCACAGAGCATCAAGCTGGGCTATGTGAATACAGACCGCATCCTCTTGGATAGCAATGAAGCGGCGGAAATCTCAAGACTATTCAATCTCGACCGCCAAAACTGGACTAATCAAGTCCGCGAAATGGACACTAATATTCAGCAGATGGAGCGTGATTTTGAGATTCGCCGGCTCTCTATCTCCGAAGCCAGCAAACGTGAATTGCAGGCCAAGATCGATGCCAAGAAACAGGAAGCCGGACGCCTCCTGGAAGAATATTTTGGCGAAGGCGGCCGCGCGGAATTGCGCTATCGCGAACTCATCGATCCCCTCACCAAAAAGATCCATGATATCATCACCAAGATCGCTGTGGATGAGAATTATACCATGATCCTGGACGTGAGCATGGGCGTGGTGCTCTATGCTACTCCTTCCATCGATATCACCGATCAGATTTTGCAAGAACTCAATAAGGACACCATCAAGCCCGCACCGGATCCCAATCTGGATACGCCCGCTTTCCCTGATCCCAAGGACCCCTTTGGTGGCGGCTCCAAAGATGGCTTCAATGATGGCTTCAACGATGGTTTTGGCTTTGATAACAAAGCTCCGGAATTCAAACCTTAAGCTATGAAGAAATTCTCACAAAGCCTTGACCATGCTGCGATCATCAAGATCATCCCAGCTCTGTGGCAAGGTGATAAAAACATCGAACTAAATAGCGTCTGCGAGCCTCATGAGGCAGACGGGAAATCCATCATCTTTTGTGAACAGGAACGGCTACTGGACGAGGTAAAAGCGTCCTCTGCCGGTCTCGTCATCACCAATCCTGCTTTTAAAGATCGCCTGGGTGACAGGCCGCTTTTGATCGTGGAAAAACCCTATTTCAGCTTTACGGTCCTGGTGGATCATTGGCTGAAGCTGGATGATACCGATCATGAGTTCCAGATCCATCCCACTGCCGTCATCGACCCCAGCGTGCGTTTTGAGGGTGAAGCGAGCATCGGCGCCTACGTGTGCATCGGTGCCAATGCCTTCTTGGGCAATGGGGTGCGTATAGCAGAAGGCTGCTCTGTGGCAGCGAACGTAAGTATCGCCTCCGGAACCCGCCTCTTTCCCAGGGTCACGATCTACGAATCCTGCCAGATCGGTAAGAACTGCATCTTCCACAGCGGAGTGGTGATCGGGGCCGATGGCTTTGGTTACCAGGTTTTTGGGGGCAAACAGCAGAAGATCCCCCAAGTGGGCAATGTGATCATCGGCGATGAAGTGGAGATCGGCCCCAATACCACTATTGACCGGGCTACTTTGGGCTCCACCGTGGTCGGCAATGGTACTAAAATAGACAATCTGGTGCAGATCGGTCACAATTGCGAGATCGGTCAGCACAGCATCCTCTGCGCTCAGGTGGGACTGGCCGGAAGCACCATCGTGGGAGACTTTGTATATCTGGCCGGACAGGTAGGCGCTGCCGGGCACATCACGATAGGCTCTGGAGCTATGATCGGCGCACAAAGCGGGATCGTCTCAGACGTTCCGGAAAAAGCCCGCTACTTTGGCTCTCCGGCTACAGATGCGAATCAGGCGAAACGCCTCGTAGTAGCGCAGAAATATCTCCCGGAAATGCTGAGGGCATACCAAAAAACACTGAAGGATAAGAATAATGACTGAATATAAACATACTATCGGCTCTGAGGTGTCTTACACCGGCATCGGGCTGCACAGCGGTGAGATTTCCACCATTCGTTTCAAACCCGGTGGTCCCGATGAAGGCATCGTCTTCATCCGGGTGGATCTGCCCGATAAACCCGAAATCCCTGCTGATATCGACCATGTGGTGGATATCTCGCGTGGAACCACGATCGGCCTGGGCAAGGCCACCGTGGGCACCATAGAGCATGTGCTCTCCGCTATCAAGGGTCTGTGTCTGGATAATATCCGTATCGAGATTGATGGCCCGGAAGCACCGGTGGCAGATGGCTCTCCCATCGTCTTTTTGAATCTGCTCAAGATGGCTGGCAAGCTGCAGCAGGATAGCGAGCGCATCTATTTTGAGATCGATGATCCCATCAGCTTTTCTGCACCCAATGAGAATGTGGATGTGGTGATCGTGCCCTCCAATGAACTCAAAGTCACCTTTATGATCGATTACAAGCATCCTTACCTGGGCACCCAATACACTTGGCTGCCGAATATGGATGTCTATGAAAAAGAATTTGCCGGAGCCCGTACCTTCTGCTTTATCAATGAGATCCTGAAGCTCAAGGAAATGGGACTGATCAAAGGTGGCTCGCTGGAAAACGCTCTGGTGATTGCCGAGCCTGGCATCACAGAAGCAGAGCTGCAGCATCTGCAAGATGTCTTTGGCTATCATAAGCAAGTTACAGTTTCCGAAGAAGGCATCTTAAATAGCCATCCGCTCAGATATCACAACGAATTTGTGCGCCACAAAGTGGTGGACCTCATCGGCGATATCGCACTTTTGGGCATGCCCATCAAAGGACATATCCTGGCTGCCCGCAGTGGACACAAAACCAATGTGGAGCTCGTGAAAAAGCTGCGCCAGATTCAGAAGAAACAAGAGCTGCAGAAGATTTATCAAAAAGGCAAAAGCAAAGAGCTAGTCTTTGATATCAACGCCATTATGCGCATTATTCCACATCGTTACCCCTTCCTGCTGGTGGATAAAATCATCGAATTTGTACCGGGAGAACGCATCACTGGTATGAAGAATGTAACCATCAATGAGCCCTTTTTTCAGGGACACTTCCCCGGACACCCCATTATGCCGGGTGTGCTGATCATCGAAGGTATGGCTCAAGCTGGTGGCATCATGCTGCTCAACCAATTGGAAGACCCCGAAAACTACGTGGCCTATTTTGCCTCGATCGACAATGTCAAATTCCGCAAACCCGTGCTGCCGGGAGATACATTGCGCTATGAACTCAGTGTGATCTCGCTGAAGCGCTCTTTGGCCAAGATGCACGGCGAAACCTATGTGAATGATGAGAAAGTGGCGGAAGGCGACTTCCTGGCCATGATCACAAAGAGGAACCAATGAGCAAGATACATCCTACCGCTGTCATCCATAAAAGCGCTGTAATAGGCGAAAATTGCGAGATCGGGCCCTACTGTGTAATCGGCGATAATGTAGTGCTTGGTTCTGACAATATCCTGCACAACAACGTTGTACTGGGTGGGCCTACAACGATTGGTTCTGGCAACAAAATCTTCTCTTACGCTGTGCTGGGCACAGATCCTCAGGATCTCAAATATGCCGGAGAACCCACCCACCTTAGAATCGGAGACAACAATGTTATCCGTGAATTTTGCACCATAAACCGCAGTGCTCTGATGGAAGAAGACACCGTGGTGGGCGATGGTAACCTCCTCATGGAATACGTGCATATCGCGCACAATTGCCAGATCGGCAACCATTGCATCATTGCGAACGTGGTGCAGCTCGCGGGACACGTCCATATTCACGATTTTGCCACGATCGGCGGAGTCACCGCCGTCCATCAATTTGTGCATATTGGCAGCTACTCCTTCGTTGGTGGTGCTTCTGCCATCAAAAAGGACATCGTGCCCTTCTCCCGTGGACAGGGCAATCCCTATCAAACCGTGGGCCTCAATAGCGTTGGTCTCACGCGCAAGGGCTTTACGAACGAGGATGTCTCTGCCATCAAAGAAATCTACAATCTCTTTTACCGCCGCAAACTCAATACCAGCCAGGCCCTCGCTGCCACCGAAAGCATGGATCTGTCGAAGTATCAACAGCTCTTTGTGGATTTCGTGAAACATGCCGAGAGAGGTATCTCGACCTGATCACCCGTAACGCTGGCTTCAGCCGGCAGTAGCACTGTCTTCAGACGGTGCGTGCAGCCCACAAAAGAATAGTCACACGGATTGTGCGGATCAGACGGATTTACACGGATAAAGAGCATATTGCCTATATGGATATGATTGCGGAATAGCTGGATTGGATGCGTCCCGCGTCCAGTTAAAGGATCCGATTGCAGAGTTTCTGGATTGGATGCGTCTCGCGTCCAGTTGCTGGATTCGCTTCCTGCAGTCACAATCTCCCTCCTTCCTTGAAAGACTCCAGGTGGTGGTTTTAACCGCCACGCCTGAGTTGCCATCCAAGACAAGACTCCTTCCTGGCCTTTGAAGGCCAGGCACCCGCAGCTCTATGAACCAATATCCCCCAAGCTGCTATCTATCCCCTCTTTAGATTTGCTTCCTGCCAAAATCCGGATAAATTAGCTATATATGAAACCTAATGCCGCATTGATGAAAACGGTGATGCGATATGAAGTATATCTGCTCCGTAAACATGTAATGCGGCCCAATATGCAATACATCAGGAGGTTAAGATGAACAAGCATAGATTATACCAAGTCTTATTGATAGCAGCCGCTTTCGCCACTCTCCCCTTATTGGGAGGCAAGCTGGCCCTGCTATTTCTGCTGCCGCTTTTGATAGCGCATTGCGATACCATAGACGGCCCCGTTCTTACTGCTGCCAAAAAGGCCCTGAAAACCGGCAATGTAGATCTCGTCTTGATCTGGGTTCAGCCCCAGGATGAAGATCTTATCCGCAAGGCATTTCAGCAGACCTTAGAGATCAGAAAACTAAGCCCCGAGGCCAAAGCTATGGCAGATATGTACTTCTTTGAAACACTGGTACGTATCCACAGAGCTGGAGAGGGAGCCCCATACGACGGCATCAAATTCGATGAAGCAGAGCTGGAACCCGGCGTGGAACTGGCTGATAAGGCCATAGAATCCGGCTCTGTAGAGGATGTGGTGAAAAACGTGCTCAAGCATACAGAAGCGGGGATCAGGAAACGCTTTGCTGATCTTCAGGATAAAAAGAAACATGCCGAAACATCGGTAAAAGCCGGTAGAGAGTATGTGGAGCAATATGTCATCTTCGTTCACTATATAGTAGCCCTGCATGAAGCTATGCTGGGGGGATCCGCCCACGGCGAAGATCATCACTGTTCCTGATCTCTATAACCTAAATGTTCTCAGAAAATCAGAGTAGTTGTGGTAAAACTCAGTTTGCTTGTCTTGGCATCTGCAAATGAAAGATAGCGGGGAATCAAATGGGAGAACCTGGCAAAATAGCCAGGGCTGCCTTCAACTACTCTGAAGCTGAGGGGACAAGATTAAGTTTGTTCACACGGACCTGCGTGCAGGCAAGAGCCCTATCTGTTCCTCAGTCTGGACTTCATATACTATCTCTTTGTTGCTGGGAAACAGTAACAAGCTATCGCTCTTGATTATTTCAAACGCGGTATCAAGCTCCACCTGTACAGACTCTCTGATCTTGGCACTGGGCAAAGCAGCGTAACTCTTCTTCAGCAAAGTCCCGATTTTCTCCAGGGGGAGCAATTCGTCCTCTCTGTAAACTCTTGCTATGCCGGTTGCTATAGCCATAGAGTCCAGCCTTGCCGAATAGCCCATCAAGGTTAAGCGTTCTTGCACATTTTTCAGCTCTTGCTGATTAATCAGGCTGACCGCTGATCTTTGGATAAAGGTATTCTTTAGGATCCTGGGTCTGGTATCTCTCAGGTCTCTTAATGCGCCTTCAATTTCCATACTCCAAATATTACGCAATTTCTGCAGATCAAAGTGAATCCTGGCCAGCTCGATGGTCCGGTGAGGCTCTGGCAGAGAAAAAGCTTGCTGCAGTTTCCCGAAATTCGCGATGAGCTCTGCTTTTTGATCGTAAAGCCTGGCGCTTTTCAGGAACTCCAGGTTCTTTCCTACTTGTCTCAGGCGCTTATTGATATCGTAGTTTGAGATGATATGAGCCATCGCAATCAGCCCGGGTAGTGCACCTGTACCTACTTGGCGCATTAGCGCTGGCATGGATTTGATATTGTGCATCAGCTTTCCATGTTCCATGAATTCGCCCGTAGCAAGATCGCGAAGCTGTGGTATGATGAGGCCGGTTTTATGGTCTTTCACGAAAGCAGCAGAACCCAGCTTGAGCTTATCCATGGCTTCTTTGGTAAATGTGATCAGTACTTCTTCTTTTTCCACAGCCATGACATGTTTGATGGATGCAACGATCTGAAAGCCTTGCCCCAAAATGCCTTGAAATCCTATTTTCTCTAAGATGTTTGCGACAATGACATCTGCATTTTTAAGCTCCATTTTCTTGAGCATTTCGATGTTTCGAGCTTCGATAAAATCATAAAACGAGATCCCTTCCAGGCTGGTGCCAGCAGCAGGGAATACGGCTAAGAGCTCGATATCTTTGCCTGGATCCAGCTCGCCGAGAATGCCCCGACCCATGATTTGCGTATTCGATTCTAGGGATAAAATCTGTTTGCCAATGCCTTTCGCAAGTTTCCGTTGCATATATATCGAAAACACCACGAAAACAAAGAGCAGGATGAGAAAGATTATGAGCATTTCCATTATGTTCTCCATGTACTTTAGCAGGTTATCTGACCCAAGATTAAAGCAAGTAATCTTAATTATGAATGTTGTCTATCATCTTTATAGGCAGCGAGTTGAACCACCAATGTTGACGTGAATTCTAAGTCACTAACATTTCTCACACCTAAGTCATTGATAAACGCTGTGCGCTGAGGACCAACAATTCATGCAACCTGCTTCTTAGAACGGAGATAGCCATATTGCGATATATTTGAAATATCTATTTCCTCAATT